>CABSYS010000019.1:0-11688 GCA_902482045.1 uncultured Collinsella sp. | reverse complement strand
CTCGTGGGCTCGGAGATGTGTATAAGAGACAGCTGCTACATCGGTGATATCGTCGAGAATGCCGAGGAAGTTGCCGAGCTGCTCGATCTGCCGCCCTATTCCATGCCGCTGTCGATGCTCATCATCGGCACGCCCCGTAAGGAGCGTCCGGCCATTGCGCATCCCGTGGTGAACCTGGTGCACGAGGAGCGCTACTGCCGTGCGGATGCCGCGACTATGGATGCGCAGGTGGCCGAGATGGACGCGATGTTCCGTCCGCATGCCCGCGAGGCGGGGGAGCGCGTCGTGGACATCTATACCCGCAAGCACACGAGTCCCTTTATGGCCGAGATGAGCCGCTCCATGGAGTGGTGGTTCAAAAACTGGCTTGGAAAATGACGAATGTGACAAGGGGACAGTCCCTTTGTCACATTCCATATCGTCGCGGTGGCCTAAAGGCCGTATAAATGTTTATCTAGCTGGGAAAACAGTACCATTCAAACATAGGCCGATTACCTATAATTCCTTCGAACATTAAAGTTGGGAGGAAACCGGCTTATGGAACAGAAGGCCAAGGAGGCAGCCTCGCACGCTGCGATTCCTGTGAGCATCTCGGCGATGCTCGTCACGCTGGGCGTGGTGTACGGCGATATCGGCACCAGCCCTATGTATGTAACCAAGGCGCTCGTTGCCGGCAACGGCGGCATCGGAAGCGTGACGGAGGAGTTCGTGCTTGGCGCGCTCTCCCTTGTCGTGTGGACGGTCACGCTGCTGACCACCATCAAGTATGTGCTCATCTCGCTGCGCGCCGATAACCATGGTGAGGGCGGCATCTTTGCCCTGTACAGCCTGGTCAAGCGCTGTGGCAAGTGGCTTATCATCCCCGCCATGCTGGGTGGCGCCGCGCTGCTCGCCGACGGCATCCTGACGCCGGCCGTTACCGTTACCACGGCCATCGAGGGCCTGCGCACCATCCCGGCGGTCCATGCCGTGCTGGGCGATGACCAGGGCCGCGTCGTCGCCATTACGCTCGCCATCATCATCGCGCTCTTTTTGGTGCAACGCATCGGTACGGCCAAGATCGGTCACGCCTTTGGCCCCATCATGACGCTGTGGTTCCTGTTCCTGGGCGGCACGGGTCTGTTTTTTGTCTTCCAGCACCCCGCCGTGCTGCTGTGCCTCAACCCGGTGCGTGGCATCGCCTTTTTGCTGAGCCCCAACAACCACGCGGGTATCATGATTCTGGGCAGCTGCTTCCTCGCCACCACCGGTGCCGAGGCACTCTACTCCGACATGGGCCACGTCGGCCGCGGCAACATCTACGCCACCTGGCCGTTCGTTAAGTGCTGCCTGCTGCTTTCCTATATGGGCCAGGGCGCTTGGCTTATGAACAACGCTGCCAACCCCGAGCTCATGGGCATTGCCGACCTCAACCCGTTCTACCAGATGCTCGCCCCGGGCCTGCGCCCGTTTGCCGTCGGCCTTTCCACCGTCGCGGCCATCATCGCCTCGCAGGCGCTCATCACCGGCGCATTCTCGCTGGTGTCCGAGGCCAGCCGTCTGGACCTTATGCCGCACATGCAGGTCTTCTACCCTGCCGAGACCAAGGGCCAGCTCTACATCCCCATGGTCAACAACGTCATGCTCGTGGGCTGCGTCATCGTGGTGCTGCTGTTCCAGAACTCGGCGCATATGGAAGCCGCCTACGGCCTTGCCATTACGCTGACTATGATGTGCACCACGCTGCTGCTCTTCTTCTACCTGCACGAGGAGCGCAAGCTCAAGGTTGCTCCGTGGATCTTCGCGGCCTTCTTCCTTTTGCTCGAAGGCTTCTTCTTCGTGAGCTCGCTCACCAAGTTCTTCCACGGCGGCTACTTCACCATCCTCATGGCTGCACTCATCATGGGCATTATGGTGTGCTGGTACAACGGCACGGCGGTCGAGCAGCGCCAGTTTACGCTGCTGCCGCTGCGCAGCTACCTGCCGCAGCTCAAGCGCCTGCGCGACGACGACCGTTACGAGCGCATGAGCGACAACGTCGTGTACCTGACCAAGGACACCCATACCGACTACATCGACCGCGATATCGTCTACTCGATCTTGGACAAGCATCCCAAGCGTGCCCACGCCTGGTGGTTTGTGAACGTCGAGACCATGGACGAACCGCACACCTTTGCCTATTCGGTCGAGACGTTCGGCACCGACTACGTGTTCCGCGTGCATCTTTACCTGGGCTACAAGATCAACCAGCGCGTCAATGCCTACCTGCGTCAGGTTGTTCAGGACCTGGCTGCCACCGGCGAGCTGCCTCCGCAGACGCATGACTACTCGGTCTACAAGGATCCGGGTAACATCGGTACGTTCAAGTTCGTCCTGATCCGTAAGCTTCTGGCGCCCGAAAGCGATGTGGAGCCCAGCGAGCGTACGGCCATCACGCTCAAGTACATCATCCGCCGCGCCGCCGGCACGCCCGCGCGTTGGTACGGCCTGGAGAACTCCAACGTGAGCTTTGAGTACGTGCCGCTGTTCACCAAGTTCAAGGCCGTGAATAAGATGCAGCGCCTGGCTCCCAACGAGCGCCCGTAGACGCCGGTGGCTACATTTTGATGGATAAGCATGAGGCCGGGGAGGAAAACATGGATACAAAGGCGCTCGATGGCCGTGAGGCGGTGGTCGAAATGGTGCGTGAGGCGCGCGTCGACGCCGCCGAAGATCGGTTCTTTACGAATCGTGCCAACATGGACATGGCCGATCGTGTGATTTCGGTCGTGGCACTGGTGTTTGTCGCGGTGTGCGTGTGTGCCCTGCTCGCGCACGTGCTGTTTGTCTAGCGACCGCCGGTCGTAGAAGGCTTTACACTTAGAACCACCACAAGGGGAAACCACCACAAAGGTGCCTGTCCCCTTTGTGGTGGTTTTTGTTTTTGAGAGAGGAGCGGGGCGCTGATGGACGTCCGTACGGACGGCGATATTGCCGATAGCTTTTGGTGGCGGCGCACAACGTTGACGCGCCGCACTCCTCTGTATGACGCCTGCGTATCGGCGGGGCTGCTGGTTGCGGCGACGATTGTGGGCGCGTTGCTCGACCATCCGGGTCTCGCGCCGAGCATCATGATCGTCTATGTGTTCGCCGTTCAGCTGTGCGCATTCTTTACCTGGAGTCGCCTGTATTGCTTGCTGAGCTCGGCTGCCGCCGTGGCGCTCTACAACTTCTTGTTTGTCGACCCGCGCTACTCGCTGTCGCTTATCGACCGCGGCTATCCCGGCATGTTCTTCATCATGTTCGTGGTTTCGCTTGTGTCGAGCTCGATTGCGTTGGCCCTGCGCCGCGCCTTGGCACAGGCTGCCGCCAGCGACCGCCGCACGCATATGGTGCTCGAGACCAACCGCATGCTGCAGCGCTGCGCCGACGAGCAGCAGATTGTTCATGCCATGGCTACGCAGCTGGCGCGTCTTTCGGGCTGTCCGGTCGTGTGGTACAGCGCCGACGCCGAGGGCGATGACCTGTTGCCGCGTGCGACGTACACGGCCGTGGGCGATGCCGCGCCGGTGCACGAGCTGGCGCCGCAGATGCCGCCGCGGCTCTCGGCGTCCGCCTATGTGGGAACGCCGCTCGACGCCACGTTTGGCGGCTCGGCGTTTTATGGCATCTACCTGACGGTTCGCACAGGCGACGGCTTCGTGCGCTCGGGCGACCCCGCCTCGGTGGTGGGCGTGCTGGCTATCGTTGCCGAGCCCGATGTGCTAACACACGAGGAACGGACACTTGCCGATGCCATCGTGAGCGAAGGCGAGCTGGCGCTCGACCGCGCCCGCGCCATGGAGGCCCGCGAGGAGGCGGCGGTGCTCGCCAAAAACGAACAGCTGCGCGCCAACCTGCTGCGCTCCATCTCGCACGATCTGCGCACGCCGCTTACCAGTATTTCGGGCAATGCCGATGTCCTGCTCGACCAGGGTTCGACCGGCACCGCGGTGCTCGATGCCCAGACGCGCCGCGGCCTGCTTCTATCCATTCGCTCGGATGCGCTGTGGCTCAACGCCACCGTCGAGAATCTGCTTGCCATCACCAAGCTCGAGGGCGGCGGCATGCATCTGTCGACTACGCTCGAGCTTATGGACGATATCGTCGAGGAGGCGCTGCGCCACGTGAACCCTGCCGTGCGCGAGCACGACCTTAAGGTGGTGCCGTGCGACGAGCCGGCGCTCGTCAACGTCGATGCGCGTCTGATGGTGCAGCTGGTGGTCAATCTGGTGAACAACGCCATCACCTATACGCCCGCAGGCTCGCATATCGTGATTTCGATTGGCGTCGACGATGGACGCGTGGCGTGCTCGGTGGCCGATGACGGCCCGGGCATTGCGCCCGAGGACCGCGAGCGGATCTTTGAGTCGTTCTACACCGCCAACCATGGTCTTGCCGATAGCCACCGCAGCGTGGGCCTAGGTCTTTCGCTCTGCCGCTCCATTGCGTTGGCGCATGGCGGTAGCATAGAGGTTGCCGCGGCGGACCCGCACGGCTCGGTCTTTACGATTGAGCTTCCCGTCGCCGACGTTTCGTTTGATAAGGAGTAGCGCTGTGCCGAACTCTGCCGTAAAACCGCTCATCTTGGTCGTTGAGGACGATCCCGCCGTTCGCAACTTAATCGTTGCCGCGCTCGAGGCGCACGGCTTGCGTCATATGGCCGTGGAGACCGCCCATGCCGCCATCGCCGCCGCCTCATCGCAGACGCCGAGCATCGTGCTGCTCGATCTGGGCCTGCCCGATATGGACGGCGTCAAGGTGGTGGAGTCAGTGCGCACATGGTCGGGCATGCCGATCATCGTGGTCTCGGCGCGCAGTGAGGATGCGGACAAGATTCGCGCGCTCGATGCCGGCGCCGACGACTACCTGACCAAGCCGTTTTCGGTCGAGGAGCTGCTCGCGCGCATTCGCACGACGCTCAGGCGTCTCTCGTATGCGCAAACGGGCGGCGTTGCCTCCGAGGGCTCGTTCGATACCGGTGAGCTGCATATCGATTTTGATGCCGGCATCGCCACGATGGATGGCGAGGAGCTGCATTTGACACCGATCGAGTACAAGCTCCTGTGCCTGCTGGCGCATAACGCCGACAAAGTGCTGACGCACCAGTTTATCCTGCACGAGATTTGGGGCACGGCAACTAAGAGCGACCTGGCGAGCCTGCGTGTCTTTATGGGCACGCTGCGCAAGAAGATCGAGTCCGACCCCGCGCATCCGCGCTATATTCAAACGCATGTGGGTATCGGTTACCGATTGGTCACCCAAGGCTAGATCGCCGGCCACCATCCCAATATGAGTTGCGGTGAAATACGGTCTAACTTTGCCTAATTCCAGGCAAAACAGTCCGTATTCCACCGCAACTTTGTTATTTGCCCTTGGGCTTGCTGGCGTAGAACTTCTTCTTTTTGGGCTTGCCGGCAGGAGAGGGCTTGCCGTTGCCGTGCGGCCCTCGGTCGCCGGCCTGCGCGTGCGCGGGTGCTGCCGCGCGAGGCTTGCGGGCCTCGGGGTTACGCAGCTCCTCGGTTCGCTCGGCAATTTCCTCGGCGCTAAAGCCGACTTCGGCCATGGCGTCCTCGATGGGCAGGCGGCGCACGATATAGCAATGGTGCACCTTCTGGTTGCGTGCGAAGTCCTCGGGGATGGTCTGCGCCGTAATGTCCTCCAGCACCACGCCCGCGCGCGCGAGCTTGCGTGTCTCGGGACGGAAGCCACGCAGGTTGCAGCTAAAGATGGCATGTCCACCCTGTGCGAGCAGGCGCGATACGCCGGCCAAAAGCTCGACATGGTCGCGTTGGACATCCCAGGTGCGACGGCCCATCTTGGACGAGTTTGAGAACGTGGGCGGATCGACAAAGATCAGGTCCCAGCGGTTGCGCGTCTGGCGCTGGTCGCGAATCCAGGCGAGCACGTCGTCGCGCACAAAGTGATGCTGCGGGCCCACAAAGCTGTTCTGGCGCATGTTGCGCTCGGCCCAGTCCAGGTAGGTGTTGGAGAGGTCGACCGTCACGGTTTCCTCGACGCCGCCATCGGCCGCATAGCAGGTGGCGGTTCCGGTGTAGGCGAACAGGTTGAGGAAGCGGCGCGCCTGCTTGGCGTGCTCACGCACCAGGTTGCGGGTGACGCGGTGATCCAGGAAGATGCCCACATCCAGATAGTCGTCAAAGTTGACGGCAAAGGTGAGGCCGCCCTCTTCGATGAGCGGCAGACGACGGCGTGCGATATTGGCGCGCTCGCCCGAGCCGCCCTTGCCGGCGCCCTGCTTGCCGTACTGCGAGCCGCCGCGCGAACGCATGCGGGCCTTGGCGTGCACGTGCTCGGCGGGAACATCCAGGATGCGTGGCGCGATGGCCAAGATGTCGAGCATACGGGCCTGGGCCAGTGCGGGGTCGATGGTCTTAGGCGCGGCGTATTCGGCGATGACGAGCCAGCGGCCCGGCGTCTGCGGGCAGCCCTCGTACAGATCGATGGCGGCGGAGTAGTCGGGTAGGTCGGCATCGTAGACGCGGTAGCAGCTCACGCCCTCGCGCTTGGCCCACTTGCGGCGCAGACGGGCATTCTTGCGCAGGCGGTTGGCGAACTGCTCGGACTCGGGGATGAGCACGGGCAGCGGCTTGCCGTCGCCCAGGTCGAGCATGGCGGCAGGCTCGGGCATGGCGGGGGCGGTGCTGCCTTCATCATTGGCATTGTCGGCATCTGCAGCCTCGCCCTCAGCATCCGCACTGGTCGAAGCCTCAAACGCCGCGGCGGCCTGGTCGAGCGAGGGCCAGACTTCGACGGTCGCCTCCTCGTTGTTGGGCATGACGGCGATCGAGCGCTCGGGCTCGGCGTGGAGCGCGCGGGCCAGCAATCCGTCGCGGGTGAGCGCGGCGACCGGCGTCGCGGTAAGCTCGGGCGCGCGGCGCAGCTCACTGATGAGCGTCATGGTGTCATGCATGAGCGAAAGCGGTGCCTCGGTCGTATCTGCGACCACGGCGGCACCGGCGACGGCGCCCGCATGGTCCAGCACGGTGGCGGACTTGGCGGCGCAAAAATCAACAAAGCGCTTGTAGCCGGCACATTTGACCATGCGCTCGGCGGTCTTGCGGGCGGCGGGGTCAACATCCACGGCCACGATGCGTACCTGGCGCTCGCGTGCTGCCGCCTCGCGCTCGCGTGCCTCGGCAAGCAGCTGCTCCCACAGAGCGGCGTCGTGCAGCTGCCAGCCCTCAAAGCCCCAGCGCTCGCGTGCGGCGCCCGGGGCGCGGTCGGTCAGAATGTTCACGGCCTCAAGCAGCAGGCCGCCGCCGGCGCACGAGGCGTCGACCAGCGTGGGCAGAGCTTCGTTCTCGTAATCGTCGGCCGTTAGCTCGCGCTCGCATAGCGCGGTCCAGCCGACCTGCGCCAGCACCAGGGCGGCGTAGTCGGGGCGCAGCACGTGCGCGCCCTCGCCGGCGCGGGTCGCTGCGGGCGGCAGGCGTTTGAACAGCGGGTCGCCTGAAAGGTCCAGGCTGATGCTCGCGCGGCGCTGGCGCAGCGAAAGCAGCAGGTGAACATCGGGATCGGCGGCGTCGACGTCGGCGCGACGGCCCGTGGTCTCGGCCAGACGGTCGCACAATGCGTCCTTGGCGCGCAGGGCCGAGAAGCGCGTGTTGCGCAGCTGCTCGGTCACGCCGCGGGCGGTGATGGCGATGGTGGCGCCGGGGCGAACAATGCCCTCCCAGGCGATGTCGTAAACGCTATCGTACAGTTCATCGGCATCTTGCGCCTCAAAGCGCCCAAGCACCACGAACACGCGGCTGGCCAGGCGCGACCACAGGCACGCGCGATAGCCCTGCTCAAGCTCGCCCTCAAACGTAGCGCGACCCTTCAGGCGGCGGACATGCGAAAGCCCGAGGCGTTTAAGCTCATCGGCGAGTGTGGACTCAAAGCCCTCGGGGCAGCTTGCGTAAAATTCCATGGGTGACCTCTCTGGTTGCGTCGCTCCATTATATGATGGATGCTTCGTTTGCCCTCATCCTCGAAAGGAACCCATATGATTGATGCGTGCCCCGATTCCGCTGTGCTCTTTTTTGACGTGGACGGCACGCTGACGTCGTTCGATCCCGACGATATGACCGATAAGGACTTTTCGGCGGTTCGCCCCTCGCAGATGGTCGTCGAGGCGTTTCATCGTCTGCGCGACGCGGGGCACAAGGCGTTTATCTGCACGGGTCGCCCCCTGTGGCTCATCGCGGACAGCTTGCGTGCGCTCGACCCCGCGGGTGTCGTTGCCATGGCGGGAGCCACGCTCGAGGTCGAGGGACGCGTGGTACACGAGGACTGCTTTGACGAGGACGTTGTCGAGGAGCTTGCACGCCGTATGGCCGCGGCAGGGATTGAGGCCTTTTTCGAGACCAACGTGGCTACTTTTGCCCTGGAACCCGCGGGTGTTGAGCAGTCGTCTCTGATCGGCACTTCTGTGGTGCACAGCGCCGAGGAGATGCGCGTCGACGGCAGTCTGCGCGTGGGCAAGGTATGCCTCAATGTGCCCAGTTTGGCTCGCGTTGCCAACGATGACGGCTTTATCGAGCGCTATTTTGAGGCCTGCAACACCGGTGGCCAGAATCGCGAGCTGAGCCCCAAGGGCATCAACAAGGGAGTGGGCGTGGCGCGAGCGCTGACGTATCTGGGCCGCGAGGGAAATGCGCGCACCTTTGGCTTTGGCGATTCGGGCAACGACCTGGGCATGCTCGCTGCCGTCGAGACGGCTGTCGCCATGGGCAACGCCATGTCCGAGGTCAAAGCGGTCGCCGACTACGTGACCGACGATGTCGCGCACGACGGTACCGTCACCGCCATGCAGCATTTCGGCCTCATCTAATGAATCCCGCCTTCTGACGTTTGCTCAAACTGCGACTCTTTGCTTTTGCATGCTCAATCGATTTATCAATCCAAACACTGAGGTGTTTATACCGTTCGCCGAGAAGATAAAAACCCGCAGCTCACGCCTTGATAAACATAGGTAAAGTGTTTAGCAGCTTACCGGCCGTATGCAGACGAAAGGAATCAGGCAGATGGCAATCAAGGTGTTCGCTGACGGTGCAAACCTCGAGGGCATGCTCGACATGTACGAGAACGGCAACGTTCAGGGTTTCACGACCAACCCGTCCCTTATGAAGAAGGGCGGCGTGACGGATTACCGCGCGTTTGCCAAGGAGGTCTTGACCTACATCACCGATGTGTCCGTCTCGTTTGAGGTCTTTGCCGACGACGTCGAGACCATGGAGGTCGAGGCTCGCGAGATCGCTACCTGGGCCGAGAACGTCTACGTCAAGATTCCGTGCGTGACCACCAAGGGCGAGTCCACCGCCGAGCTGGTCCGCAAGCTTTCGGCCGACGACATCAAGGTCAACGTCACTACCATCTTTACGCCCGAGCAGGTCGATGAGATGGTCGAGGCCGTTGACGCCGAGACGCCGTCTATCATTTCACTCTTTGCCGGCCGCATCGCCGATACCGGCGTCGATCCCATTCCGTTTATGACGGAGTCGGTCAAGAAGGCCGCCGTCAAGCCCAACTGCGAGGTCCTGTGGGCGTCCACGCGCGAGCTCATCAACATTTACCAGGCGGAAGGATGCGGTTGCCAGATCATCACGGTGCCCAACAGCATCCTGGCCAAGCGCAAGAACATCGGCCGTGATCCGTACGAGGTCTCGCTCGACACCGTCCGTGGCTTTGCCAAGGATATCGCCTCGCTCGGGTTCCACATCCTGCCGTAACGCGAACACTGGCTGCGCCGCGGGTTGTTCGCCCCGGCCTTTCCTTTCCCTATCGCTCACGCGCTTCGCGAGGGTCGCGCTAGGCAAAGGAAAGGCCGGGGCTGCCGACACGAACTTGCCAGTAGGTTGGTAATCGGCTTTCATATCCTGCCGTGGACAAAGGTACCCCCGCCTGCGCCGTGCAAAATTGAGAGTATTCAGCAAGGTAAAGGTCTTTACCAGTTAACCGAAGCACGGAACAGCCCCCGTTTTGGCTCTGACGACGCTAAAACGGGGGCTGTTTTTGCTTTTTCGCCTCTGAGGGGCATCCGGAACGGCGGAATTTGCAGAATACTCGCGATTTTGCACGTCGCTACCGGGGGGACCCTTGCTTTGGCGGTTTACTTCCCCTGCACCATGGTCAGGGAGATCTTTTTGCGGTCGCGGTCGACCTTCTCTACCCACACCTTTACCGTGTCGCCGACGCGTACCACGTCGCTCGGGTGCTTGACAAAGCGGTTGGCCAGCTTGGAGATGTGTACGAGGCCGTCCTGGTGCACGCCGACGTCGACGAACGCGCCAAAGTCGACGACGTTGCGCACCGTGCCCTTGAGCTCCATGCCGGGTTCCAGGTCGTCGATGGAAAGCGCCGAGCGGCTAAAGACCACCTCGGGCGCGTCGTCGCGCGGGTCGCGCCCGGGCTTCTTGAGCTCATTGACGATGTCGATGAGCGTGAGGGTGCCGCAGTCCAGGTCGCTTGCCAGTGCCGAGATGCTGCCCAGACGGCGCTCGATGTCGGGCACGCCGCCGCGGCTGAGCTCGCTGGCTTTAACGCCGGCGCGTTCCAGGACGGACGTGGCCACCTCGTAGCTCTCGGGGTGGACGCTCGTCGCGTCGAGCGGGTTCTTGCCGCCGCTGATGCGCAGGAAGCCCGCGGCGTTGAGATATGCCTTGGGCCCCAGCTTGGGGACCTTCTTAAGCTGACGGCGATCGGTAAAGGCGCCGTTTTCCTCGCGGTAGGCCACGATATTCTTGGCCACGCTCGGCGTGATGCCCGACACGTATCCCAGCAGGCTCGCGCTTGCGGTGTTCACGTCGACGCCTACGCGGTTGACGACGTCTTCCACCACGTGGCCCAGGGTGCGCGAGAGCTCGGCCTGGTCAAGGTCGTGCTGGTACTGGCCCACGCCGATGGACTGGGGCGGAATCTTGACGAGCTCTGCCAGCGGGTCCTGCAGGCGGCGGCCCAGGCTCATGGCGCCGCGCACGGTGACGTCCAGGTCGGGATACTCCAGGCTGGCGAGCTCGGAGGCGGAGTACACCGACGCGCCGGCCTCGTTGACGATGGTGTATCGCAGTCCGGGTGCCTGCTCGGCAATGAACTCCGAGACGACTTCTTCGGTCTCGCGGCTGGCGGTGCCGTTGCCGATGACGATGGTGTTGACGCTGTCCTTCTTGACGAGGCGGGCGAGCTCGCGCTTGGTGCCGGCGACGTCGTGGCGCGGCTTGGTGGGGTAGACCACGCCGTGGTCGAGCAGCTTGCCGGTTTCGTCCATGACGGCGACCTTGCAGCCCGTGCGGTAGCCCGGGTCGAGCGCGAGCACGCGGGCGCCGCGCACGGGGCGTGCCGAGAGCAAGCCTTCGAGATTCTTGGCAAAGACGTTGATGGCTTCGGTCTGGGCACGAACGGTGAGTTTGGCGCGGGCCTCGCGCTCCAGCGAGGGAGCCATGAGGCGCTTGTAGCCGTCGGCGATAGCGGCGTCAAAGACGGGCGCGAAGACGCCCTGGCGACGGGGCCAGCGGCTGCCGAGGCGCGCCGTGGCGGCAGCGCCGTCGACGTTCACGCGCACGCGGAGCTTGCCTTCGCGCTCACCGCGGTCGATAGCCAGCACGCGGTGGTTGGGTATACGGCGCAGTGGCTCATCATAGCCTGTCTCTTATACACATCTCCGAGCCCACGAGACATGCGCAGATC
>CABSYS010000018.1:0-12085 GCA_902482045.1 uncultured Collinsella sp. | reverse complement strand
ACAGCTCTCGGACCAAGACGGGTCGGGCTCACTCGTATTGAGCTTGGGAGCCGTCTTGCCCTTCTTGGCATGACGGTGCGGCAGCAGCGTCGTCTTAGCGCGCTCGGCCTCCACGGCATCGGACACGTCGACAAACGGATCCTCGTCTTCGTCGTCCTCGTCCAAAACCGGGTCCGCATCGTTGCCCATGACCGTGGTCACGGCCATATCGGAGCCCTTTTGACGAAGAATGCTCAGGTGCGGACGGGCAACGCCGGGCACCGACAGGGCTTCGTCGTCACCCCACGGACTCGCGTTGACGTCGGCACGACGGCGCTCTGCAAAATCGGCCGCACGGTCGCGGGCAGAGCGCAAAACTCCGCCCACCGAAAAGCCGATGATGACAAAGCCAACGACGGCCAGACCCAACAGGACCACCATCGCGATAGGCTTACCCAGGGCATTCTGCAGCGCACTCGCAATAAACGCACCGATGTAGCCACCCGAGGCGGACAGGTTTTGCGGCGTGAACATAAGGTTGCACGAGTCGCTCGTACCCGGCACCATCAGCGACAGAATGGAGACGACGGCGATAAAGACCACGGCGCCGCCCGCAACAGAGCGCACGTTGAGCGGCGAGTCCTCGCCTAAAAAGAGCGTGGCGGCAAACAGCAAAATGACGATCGGCAGCAAGTAGGCGCCCAGGCCAAAGCCCAGGTGGTAGAAACCGGCAACCGCAGCCGTAACGGGTGCGGTCGCCGGCGAAATCACGGCAATGAAGGACGCAATCGCCAAAACGGCAATGACCACGCCGGCGATATCGCGGTTGGCCGAAGGCTCGACCAGGGGCTCAAAATCGTCGAACTCGGCCTCGTGGCCCTTATTGGCACGAAGATGGGAACCGGCACCCTTAGCAGATGCCGGTTGGTTGTTGGCTTTATCGCCTTTGGCGTTTTGTGCAGATCCGCGCGCCAAACTAAACCTCCATGACGACCGGGATGATCATCGGACGAGTGCGCGTACGGCTCCAGATAAAGTTAGAAAGCGAGTCGCGCACGGCCTTGCGAATGGCTTCGGAACCGCTGCTCGTAAAGCTGAACTTGCCCTTCTCGATTGTCTTCATGATGGAAGCCGACGCGTCCTCGGAGAACTGGTCGTCGATGGCAAAGGAGACACCGCGGCCCGAGAACTCGATGGCCTCGATCTTCTTGTGCTTGAGCGAAACGATAGCGACAGCCGTGACCATACCGTCGTTGGCAAGCTTCTGACGATCGCGCAGAACGATAGGGTCGGTATCGCCGATGCGCAGTCCGTCGACGTAGACGACGCCAGACTCGACGGGCGTACCGCGCTTGACGATACCGCCACGCATCTCGAGCGTATCTCCGTTGTCGAGGATAAAGATGTGATCATCCTTGATGCCCATCTTGCGTGCAAGTTGAGCATGGGCGCGCAGATGCACGGCCTCACCGTGGACCGGCATAAAGTACGTAGGCTTGGCCATGGCCATCAGGAGCTTGAGCTCCTCCTGGCTACCGTGACCCGAGACGTGAACGAGGGCGCGGTTCTTATCCCACACGTCGCAGCCAAGCTTGGCCAGGCTATTGACGACCTGCTGAACGGCCTTCTCGTTACCGGGGACCGGTGTTGCCGACAGGATGACGGTATCGCCCTCGTGGATGGAGAGCGTCTTGTGCTCGCCGTTGGCCATGCGCGAAAGGGCCGACAGAGGCTCGCCCTGCGAACCGGTGCACATGACGACAATCTTGTCGTCGGGCAGGTTGTCAATATCGAAAGCATCGATGATATCGGCATCATCGATGTTGAGATAACCGAGCTCGCGCGCCACGCGGGTGTTGGTGAGCATGGAACGTCCGGTCACGACGACCTTTCGGCCACACTTGCGGGCGGCGTCGCAGATCTGTTGCAGACGATGGATATGGCTCGAGAACGACGCGACGAACACGCGGCCCGGAGCATTCTTGATGGCATGCAGCAGATTGGGGCCAACCTCGGCCTCGGACTTGGTAAAGCCGGGGACCGTGGCGTTGGTGGAGTCGGACAGTAGCAGGTCGATACCCTGCTTGGCAAAGCGGCTGATAGCGGCATAGTCGGGCGTGACGCCGTCGATGGGCGTCTGGTCGAGCTTAAAGTCGCCGGTGTGCATAACGGTGCCCTGGTTGGTGCGGATGAACACGCCCAGAGCACCCGGGATGGAGTGCGTCATCGAGAAGAAGTCGAGCGAGATGCCACCCAAATTGACGTGGCTGCCGCCCTTGACCTCACGGAACTTGGGTGCGCGGATGCGGAACTCGGAGAGCTTGCCCTCGATGAAACCGAGCGTCAGCTTACTCGAGAAGATGGGCACCTTGTTGTTGAGATCCTGCAGCAGGTACGGAAGCGAACCGGTGTGGTCCTCGTGGCCGTGAGTAACGATGATGCCGCGGAGCTTTTCCTCATTCTCCAGAACGTAGGTGTAATCCGGAAGCACCAGGTCGATACCGGGCTGCGAGTCGTCGGGGAACATGAGGCCGGCGTCAACGAGCACCATGTCGTCGCCGCACTCGAAGACCGTCATGTTCTTGCCGATGCCATCAAGGCCGCCGAGCGGGATGATCTTCAAGGGAGATGATTTTTTAGCTGCCATAGGTGAGTGTTGTTTCCTTTCTTCGAAACGGGTCTGAAACAACCGACGGGGCGCTTCTGGCAAACCGGCCGCCGGGAACGTACAACAATGCATCGCAGAGTCGATGCAGTAACCACAGTATGATACCCATTTGCACAACAACAGACCACCCATGCATCAAAGCCCCATCTGAACCGGTCTATCCCGCCGGGAATAGCAAAAGGGCGACCCCTGTCCGGAGTCGCCCTTGTTGAGCTGATTATGTGCGGCTGTTACTCGGCGTCGTGGTGGCGGCGGGGCTTGCGGCCTCCGTTGTCGCCGGGACGGCGCGGACGGTCGTTGCGCTCGGAGCGCTCGCGACGCGGACGCTCACGGCGCTGGAAGTGCTCGCCGTCGCCCTCGGAGGCACCCTCGGCGCGAGCCGGGGCCTCGGGCTTGTCGAGACGATCGAGCGAGATCTTGCCGCGATCGTCGACCTCGATCACGACGACCTTGACCTCGTCGCCAACGTTGAGGACGTCCTCGACCTTCTCCACACGACCCTTGGCGACGCGGGAGATATGCAGCAGGCCGTCCTTACCGGGCAGCAGGTTCACGAAGGCGCCGAACGGCTGGATGGAGACCACGCGACCGGTGTACTCCTCGCCCGGCTCGGGAACCTTGATGATGAGCTTGATGCGCTCGACGGCCTGGTCGACGGACTCGCCGGTGCCGCCGACAAAGACGGTGCCGTCCTCCTGGATGTCGACCGAAGCGCCGGTCTCGTCCTGGATGCCGCGGATGACCTTGCCGCCAGAGCCGATGACGTCGCGGATCTTGTCGGTCGGAACCTGGATGGAGACGATGCGCGGGGCGGTGCTGCGCGTGGTGTGGCGCGGCTCAGGGATCACATCGAGCATCTTCTGCAGGATGAAGGCGCGGCCCTCCTTGGCCTGCTGCAGGGCGCGGGCCAGGATGTCGAAGGTGAGGCCGGTGGCCTTGTTGTCCATCTGCAGTGCGGTGATGCCCTCGGTGGTGCCGGTGACCTTAAAGTCCATGTCGCCCAGGAAGTCCTCGAGACCCTGAATGTCGGACAGGACCACGGTCTTGCCCTCCTCCTGGATCAGGCCCATGGCGATACCGGAGACCGGGCGCTTAATGGGCACACCGCCGTCCATAAGGGCGAGCGTGGAGCCGCAGGTCGAAGCCATCGAAGAGGAGCCGTTGGACTCCATGACCTCGGAGACCACGCGGATGGCGTAGGGGAACTCGTTCTCGTCGGGGAGCACCGGGAGCAGAGCGCGCTCGGCCAGGTTGCCGTGACCAATCTCGCGGCGCTTGGGACTGCCCATGCGGCCGGTCTCGCCGGTGCAGAACGGCGGGAAGTTGTAGTGGTGCATATAGCGCTTGCCCTCGGTGGGCTCGATGGTATCCAGACGCTGGCCCTCGTTGAGCATGCCAAGCGAAAGCACGGAGAGCACCTGGGTCTGACCACGCTGGAACAGGCCGGAGCCGTGAACGAGCGGCAGGTAGTTATCCTTCACCATGATGGGGCGAATCTCATCGGCGGCACGGCCGTCGACGCGCTCACCGGTCTCGACGACCATGGTGCGCATGGCCTTCTTCTCGAGCTTCTTGAGCGCCACGGGGATCTCGCGCTCCCATGCGGCCTGCTCCTCGTCGGAGAACTCGGCGCGGATGGACTCCTTCAGAGCCTCGACCTTACCGATGCGGGAAAGCTTGTCGGCGTCGCGCAGGGCAGCGGCCATCTCGTCGTAGTGGGCGAAGATGCGCTCCTGGACCTCCTCGACGGGCTGGTCGAGCGGGTACTCCTTCTTGACGATAGCGCCGTTGACCTGCTCCCACTCGGCGACGAACTCATCTTGGGCCTGGCAGAAGGCAGCGAGGGCCTCCTGACCAAACTTCATAGCGGCGAGCATGTCGTCCTCAGAGATTTCCTCGGCGCCGGCCTCGACCATCGAGATGAAGTCGGCAGAGCCGCCCAGCTCCAGGTCCAGGTCGGAGTTCTCGCGCTCCTCATAGGTGGGGTTGACGATAAACTCGCCGGTCTCCACGTTACGGCCGATGCGCACGCAGGCAAGCGGGCCCTCGAAGGGCACGCCGCCGAGCGTCATGGCCAGAGAGGCGCCCATGACGTTGATGACGTCGAAGGGGTTAACCTGGTCGGCGACGAGCGAGGTGGCGACGATGTGCACCTCGTTGCGGAAGCCGTCCGGGAAGCTCGGGCGGATCGGGCGGTCGATCATACGAGCCGTGAGCGTGGCCTTCTCGCTGGGACGGCCCTCGCGCTTGAGGTAGCCACCCGGGATACGGCCGGCAGCGTACATCTTCTCGTTGAAGTCGACGGTCAGCGGGAAGAAGTCGTAATTCTTGCGCTCCTTGGAGACGACCACGGTATCGAGCATCGTGGTGTCGCCCTGCTTGACCAGACAAGCGCCGGTGGCCTGCTTGGCAAGCTCGCCAGACTCGAAGGTGTAGGTCTTGCCGTACAGCTCAAAGGTCTTGGATACGAGTGTCATTGTTCTCCTTTACCCCGCAGGCCCCTTGCCTGCGGGCTTCTCATGTGACGCGGGCCCCCTGCCCCCGCCACGCTTCAGAGCGTGATTGTTCACGCCCTTACACAAAAAGAGCGCCCCGCTGCGCAGGACGCTCTTAGCATGTACAAATCCTTACTGGATGATGCGCATGCTAAAGCTACCATAGGTTAGCATAGTGCTCCATGGTGCAGTTATTCATTTCCGCAGGTTTCCATAGACCTGCATATTTCAGAGCTTATGGACTGAATTAGGACGCGAGCTGTCAGCCTGGCAAAGAAATGCGCTCCCTCGTTTAAGATGAAGGGGCGCATTGGCTTCAAGCATTTTTATTAGTGCCTGCTGTCAGGCGCACTGACCGCTCGCTCGGTCGGGTGAGACGCTATTTGCGGTTAATGAAGAGGCATATGGCGAGCACGCCGACAGCTGTTCCCAGCTGTGCGCCTAAAAGCACCATGAGAATGTTGCCTAGCATATAAGCTCCAGACTAAGCCGCATAGAGCTTGCGCTTGATTGCCTGGGCGACCGCCCTGTTGGTGTTCGGACCGTTGTACCCGTCGGCACCGTCCGGGCCGCACGAGATGCCATGATCTATGAGCCATTGCTGGTGCCTCTTGATGGTGCCGGGACTCATTTGGCGTGCCTGCACTCCACAGAACTCCGGGTAAATCTTGCAGCCGACCTTCTTTTGTAATGCGTGCACCATGTCCGAGCCGACGCCCTTGCCAGTCTTCATCCACTCAACGCCGCCGTCAGTGGCCCAGAAGTAGGGCTTGTTGGATAGCCACTGACCGGACATAACCCCATCGACGGTCGTGCCGAGCTGCTTCTGGAGGGCCCTGTTGAACTTGGGGCCCCAATAGCGGGTGTCGCCCAAGTCAGGGTCGGTGTTGTCCTTGACCTCGGTGTTGGTGCCGTTGAGCGTCTTGCCGTCCGACTTCCAAACGAGTTTGCCGTTCCACGGGTAGCTGTAGTACGGCTTGATGTTCGACTCGCGCCCCGTCTGGTCGCCCTTGGTGCCGGTGACGGTGCCCCTCTCGGAGATGCTGAACTGGGCCAAGAGGTCACCGCGGGCGGATCCATACGGCGAGACGCACACCGCTGTGTGATGTTTCTCGTTGAGGTAGATGTCTCCGCGCTTGGCGCTGGCCTTCCCCATCGCCTGCCAGACAAACAGGCCGGTCTTGAGAAGCTCCGCCTTCATGTTGCCGGTGTAGCTGGCGCCGAACGTGTTGATGCCGACCGCGCGCAACGCCGTGATGACGGCAGACGAGCAGTCGCGGTCGCCACCGGCGATTGTCACGGTCGTGCCGTCGGACAGTCTGATCGACTCGGTTGTGCCGTCGCCCATGCGGTTATATTGCGAATAGCCGTGGCCCCCGTTCCCGTTATGGGTGACAAGATGTTCCATGACTTGCGCGAATGCCTCGCGCTGGGTAATCGCCATGACTAGTCCTTCTTGATATCGCCGAGTGCGAGCAGGGCATCGAGCCATTTATCCGTAACGCCCACGGTCTTGAAGGCCGCATAGGCCACCTGTACGCCGCCGACGCAGGCGAAGATGGACGTAACCCATGCCGAGGGGTCAGTCGGCATACCTCCTGCCATGGCCGTCAATGCGCCACACAGCGCGGATACTGCAATGGCAATCCAGCGTGCCATATTGCCGGACATGGCCTTTGATTTGATGGCCTGAACGATGTACGGCACGACCAGCACCGTGCACACCGTCAGACATGCCTGAATCTCATTCATTAGTTCTCCTATCTGCCTGATTCCTTGCTGTAGATCAGGTCGACCCGATCGCAGATGTGGTCGACTTTCTCTGCCATTCCCTGACTGCGCGCTTGGCTGTGCGCCAAGTCGTTGTGCAGGACCTCATTGGATGTGACTACCGACTCCATGAGGGTCTTCATGGCTTCCATCAATGAGTTCGAGCGTTCCATCTGGGCGGCAATGCGGCCCTCCATCTCCGACCGCTCACGGTCGCGCTGGGCACGCTCCTTGACCTCGTCCTGCTTGCGCTCCTCGCGCTTCAGGTCAATCTCGCCTTTGCGCTCGTTCTGACGCTTGTACTCTTCGAGAAATTGCCTGCCAAAGTAAAAGGCAATGAGCGCCAGAAGCACGCCGCCGAGCCACCCTGGGCCATAGGGCGCAAAGAGCTTTAGCACTTCCATCCACTCACCTCCCCTCCTATGCTTGCTGCTTAACGCGAGTATCGAGGCGCCGTCCCCCGCGCTTTAAATGCAAAAATCCCAGACAAAGCGCTGAGGTCTACCATGCGAATCGTCTGGGATTTCTAAGAGATTGGAATGTCAAACCTACCCGAAAAGCATGGCTACGCGGGGCCTGACATCCGCGCCGTTCACGTCTTTCGTCATCGGTGCCCCGGTGGAGTCCACGTAGCAGGCCTTAGTCGTCGAGCCTCCGGCAATGGTGCGCAGCCACCACGGATTCTTTCCGCCGGTTAGGGCGACACCCGACTTGAACAGATCGAATTGGACATCTGCCCCGACCGAGTAGCCCTTCGTGCCGAAAACGTCGCACCCGAACACCTCTTTTTCGGACAGTGACCATATTTTTCCAAGGCTCGCCCACGAGTTGTCAGTCGAATCGCTGGAGCTGCCGGAGCGCTTTTCAAGATAAGCCTGCCTATCGATGAGATATCGTGTGAAGTCGCTCGGCAGGTCTACACCACCGAGCCCGGCCTCCCATTCATGCAGGGCTGAGTCTGTGTACGGCCACCTGCCGGAATCAGAGCTGTTGTTCGTGTTGGAGGAGTTCCACATCAGGTACGAGCCACCGGTGACGTAAGTGTATCCAGGTTTGACAATCAGCGGCTGCGCCGAGACGAGGGCTATGTGGCTCGCGATCTCAGTTTTGCCTACCCCCTTGTACGGATTGATGTGCGCCACGACGAGGCGAATGCTGCTGTCTGAAGTCGCATAGACTGGCTTAACCTGGACGTTGAGATAGTCGCCGACCATGATATTCGAGAAGTCCTCGCTTACGACAAGCTCATGCAGTACCGAATAGACCGTGCCGCCGGATGCCGAGATTTTGTCAGCCAGCACGACAGAGAGGTCTTGGCCGCCAGCCCGGACTGACGCGCCGCCGGTACTGCCCGGGTCACCCTTGGGGCCTTGCGGTCCCTGCGGACCCTGCGGGCCAATCTCGCCCTTGGGGCCTTGCTCGCCCCTCTCGCCCTGCGGCCCCTTCAAGCTTGCAAGCTGCGCCTCGGTGAAGTCGTCATAAGTGAAAGGATCGCCCTTGGGACCTTGCGGGCCGACGTCGCCCTGTGGACCTCGGGGCCCGGGCTCTCCCTGAACGCCCGCAGGGCCGGTGTCGCCTTGCGGACCCTGAAGACCCTGTAGGCCTTGAGTGCCTTGCGGACCCTTCGGACCTGTAGGGCCGGTCTCGCCCGGGTCGCCCTTCTCACCCTTCTCGCCCTGGATGCCATTCGGGCCTTGAGGGCCGACGTCGCCCTTGGGACCTTGCTCGCCCTGCGGGCCGGTATCGCCCTTGGGACCTTGAGGCCCTTTCAGACCTTCGATTTGCGCCTCGGTGAAGTCTTTATAGGTGAACGGGTCGCCCTTGGGACCCTTTGGGCCCTGCGGGCCTTGCGGACCCTGTGGGCCGGTCTCACCCGGGTCACCCTTGTCGCCCTTGGGGCCATTCTTCAAGTTATTGATCTGGTCTTCTGTGAAATCCGAGTAGGTGAACGGGTCACCCTTGGGACCCTGCGGACCTTGGATGCCCCGCTCGCCTTGAGGGCCGGTCTCACCCTTGGGACCTTGGGGGCCCTTGGGGCCTTGGATGCCCTGCTCGCCTTGAGGGCCGACATCGCCTTGGGGGCCTTTTGGGCCTTGGGGGCCTTTGATGCCCTGCGGCCCCTGTTCGCCCTTCTCGCCCCGGTCACCCTTTGCGCCAGTGTCGCCCTTCGCGCCCCGCGGTATCCCGAGCGTGAGGGCTTGACCGCTCTCGCCCTTGACGATTGAGACGGTCGCCTCGCTGCCGGGGCCGAGGGTCGTCACATCGACATTCGTGATGACCGATGCGTTGACCTTGGTAGCGGCGTCCTTGAAGTCTTGCTCGCGCTTCTTTTCCGCTGCATCGAATTTGGCTTGCTGCTCATCCAGGGACGCAAGCATCTCCTGCAGCGCCTTGACCGCATCGCCCTCATCGGTGCCAGGGTTCAAATTGATGATCGGTTTGTCGACCGCTGCGCGGAACGTGCGTGAGCAGACAACGTCGGAACCCTGGCAGATCTGGATGCACATAATTGCGTATTCGGAGTTGAGCACGCTACCGGGAGCCGAGCACGACCATGCCGCCGTGTCATAGCCGCCCACCTTTGTCATCGTCTTGACCCAGCCGGAGGTCTGTCCAGCGGACTTATAGGCCAGCTTGACAACAAGACCGTCTGTATTGGTCACCGGTTTGCCGTTGTCGGTAAGCTTGACCACCAATGTACGACCGTTGACGTCGCCGCGCGACAGGATGATGGGGGCGATGTAATCGTTGGCAGTGTCAATCTCGATCACGATGCGCCGGAAGCTATCGAGAGCCATGTCGACCACCTTTCTTGCTACCTACTAATCAGAAAGATGGTCGACCTCTCGTCCCCCTCTTGCCGTTATGACTGGTCGCCGTTTTGGAGACTCTTCAACTTATTCAGCGCATCCTCGAAGGCCGCAATGGGGTCAGCTACCGGCTGCTCATCGCTGCCATTCTCGTCAGCCGCCGCCGTCTGCGGGTTGACGATATCCGCGAGCGCGTCGAACACGGCCACGGTCGCCTTCGTGCGCTCGTCGACGTACTCGGGCTTCGCCACGGTGAAGTACCGGTTCTGCTGCTTCGGCTCGCTCACGTCGGCGGCCTTCACGAGCCTGCGTTCGCCATCGTCCATGACGGCGATGAAAACCATGCCGTTCTTCTCGGCTTCAGCCAACCGTACCGGATCGTAATCGCTGAGCTGCCCTTCGACGTTGCCGAGCGGATCGTGGATTAGATAATCGACGATATGAGACATTTCTTAATCCTTCCAATCATGTCAATACGCGGCTGACCGACGTGATCAGCCCGTTTATCACGCCTAGCGTGAAGTCGCCGTACGTCCAGCTGATGCTGTCGCCGTTGTCGCGTATGGACGACACCAGCGGTTGAGTGATCGTCCCGGTGCGACAATTAGTGGTCGTGACGCTAGTTTCAGATGTCGCCGCCGTCGAGATGTTCGGCGACGAGATGCGGACGCTGCCCTGTGCCTGCATCTGGATGCCGTAGTAAGTCTTCTTGTCGACGTCGTTATATGACGACGCCGTGAAGTCGATGTAGCCGACCTTGCTGGCGGGCAGCGAGCCCGGGTCGACGGTCGGCCCGCTCGACGTCGGCCTGTACCCGGCCATCTGCCCCGTGGAGTTGAGCATCGTGTAGTAGTTGCTGCTGCCGCAGCGGAACGTGCCCGTGGCCGTGACGTTGTTCGCGGTCATGTAGTTGGTCGTCAACACGCCGGTCTTGAGGTTCCAGCTGTTGCGGCCTTTTGCGTCTGCAATTGTTCCAGCGGACATGTAACTCGCGTTGATGTAGAGCTTTCCGCTCTCCATGTAGACGCCCTGCGTCGCGCCGTTGTTGGTCAAGCGGTTGAAGATCTCCTGCTGCCCGAGCTGCTCGTCGTAGGCGCTCAGGATGCCGTCGGCATAGTCGCTGGCATTCTTCTGCTCGATCGCGTGCCGTGCCGCCGTCGCCGCGGCGGCATATTCCTTGACGGCTGTCGAATATGCGCTGTAGGCGGTGTCGTACTCGAGCATCGCCGTCTTGAGCTCATCGGCGGTCTTGCACTTGAGCACATCATTGACGCGGTTGCAGTACTCGCCGTACGTGCCACCCTCGGCAGTCGAGCCGAATGCCGCCGTGTATTTCGGCGTAAGGATATTCAGGACATACTGCGAGTTGAGCGCGCTGTTCGCCTTTAGCGTCCTGTACTGGTCGCTTAGCTCCTCGCGCTCCTTGTCGACGTCCTGCATGGCCTTTTTCACAGCCGCCTTCTCGGCCTCGGTGACGATACCGTCGCTCGTCGCGTTCTTGATCGTGCTGTCGAGGTCCCCGAGCGAGCTCTGGACATCGTGCGAGGCCTGGCACGCCTTGTTGTACGCGCCCTCGAGCACCGGCGTGGAGTAGCGCACGGAGCCGTCGCCCATGGTGATGCGCTCCATCGACCAGATGTAGTAGCCGTCGCTCCATTCCGGCAGCTGCTCGGACCATCCGAGCTCAGGGTTCGATGCGTTAGTCGGCGGAACCGTGTCGCTCATGTTCTTGGCGTACAGCTTGACGACCGACTTGATGGCTGTATCGGTTGTCGCGATGTCCTTGCCGCCGAGTTGGGCGCCGGCAGCAAGCCTAAAATCTCCAGTGTCGAGATTCCAATAATTAGTGCCGGTCTTGTCCTGCAGCACGCCGGCACGGATGAGGTTGGCGTCGATTGTCCCCGCTACGAGTGCATCGGCAACAAGCCCATGGCCGTTGCCCAGCGTGCGGAAGTTCCACGTGCCGTCCGCATTCTTGCCGTCGGCGATTCGGAAGTAGCCTCCGCCGATCTGGATGCACATGGTCGGGTTGTCGTCCTCGCGCCTATCATAGACGTACAGCCCCTTGCCTGGCTTGATATAGGTATAGCCGCCTGTCTGGTTCATGACGTTGTTCAGGCCGTCGATAACGCCGTTGAGGTAGGAGCTGCCGAGCGTGGCGGCATCGTCCCAGCTGCCGGCGCTGCCCGTCAGACGGTCGATGGTCTGCTGCACGCGATCCGAGCGCTTCGTGATGCCCTCGATGATGTTGCCGACCTTCACGCTGGACGGAGAGCCGTCCCCGAGGAGGTCTTCCACGATCTCAAGCACTCGACCGGTCAGGCGTAGCGGCTTGGGGAATGTGGTATCGACCATCTGGAGGT
>CABSYS010000017.1:0-12166 GCA_902482045.1 uncultured Collinsella sp. | reverse complement strand
TATGAAGCCGTGATAGATTAAGTCCATCGCAATAAATTACGAATCGCCGCGCATGCCGGCGTGGGACGCCCAAGGAGGCACTATGGAGTATGGATCGTTCCAGGCCGAGGAATTCGGCGACCTGCAGCGCCTGGTCGACGGGCTGTTTTACGACCGCCACGCCATCGACCGCCTGGATCTGATCGTACAGGCCGAAATCTTGGACCTGGCGCCCGATCTCATGGAAATCGTCAACCTGCTACCGCCCGGCTATTACGACCGCCAGTCACTTTGCGACCAGCTCAACTCCGCCTTGGCCGCCCACGGCTGGGGCGCCATCTACGGCACCGTGGAATAAACCTAGTCATTGGGGCCTGTGGTCAAAAAATAGCAAATATGAGTACTGTTACTTTTTTAGTAACAGCGATTTTGAATTAAAAAGGCCAGTCTTGGCCTTTTGTGTCCGGTTTTGGAAGGATGCATCGGCATTTTTCGTCCAGCCACGCAATCGTTAATGCACAGACAGAATAGATTTGTACATTATTTTTCGCGCCTAAAATGAAACGCCGTTTGTGACAGTACTCACAAACGGCGTTTTTTGGCCACTGGGGTGTCCGGCAGGTGGCAAGTACCACTCAAAACCGCGTTTTACACGCGCTCGAGCAGGCTCTGGCGTCTGTTTCTACGCGCCTACTCGTTCTTGGGCGCGGGGTGCTTGCAGATCACACTCATGTAGATCATGCCAAGTACGGCCGCGGTGACAGAGCCGGCGAGAATAGCGGCCTTGGCAGCCAGAACCTCAAACTGGGCCGTCGGAAAGGCGAGGCCGCTGATGAGAATCGACATGGTAAAGCCGATACCGCCCAGAATGCCCACGCCGGCAATCATATGCCAGTTGACATTGTGCGGCAGCTCGCAGGCCTTGAGCTTGACCAAGGCGAACGTCATGCCAAAGATACCGATCGGCTTACCCAGCAGCATGCCAAAGTACACGCCGAGCGTCACCGGGTCGGTGAGCAGCGTGCTCATGTCCACGCCCACTAGGCGAACCTGTGCGTTGACGAACGCAAAGATCGGCAGGATCACAAAGTTGACCGGTGTGGAGATCAGACGCTCCATGCGGATGAGCGGCGGGGTCACGCGGTGCATAACACGCTCGACCTTGGTGGTCGAGACGGTAAAGTCATGCTGGCCCAGGATGTGCGCCTCGTCGTCGTAGCGGTCATCGAGCAGCGGCAGGCACTCGCCCAACCAATCGGTGAGGCTATCGAGCTTGACGCCGCACTTGGCCGGGATGGTGAAGGCCAGGATGACGCCGGCAAGCGTAGCGTGCACGCCGCTCTTGAACATGCAGAACCACAGCAGCAGGCCCAGCACCGAATACGGGGCGAGGCGGTAGTGCTGCGTCTTGTTGAGCCACACGAGTGCGCACGTCACAAGCGCGGCGGCGCCCAACCAAAACGGATTGGGGCTCTGACCGTAGAAGATGGCGATGGCGGCGATGGAGATGAGGTCGTCGGCGATGGCGAGCGTCGAGAAGAACACACGCACGCCGTTGGGCACGCGATTGCCCAAAAGCGACAGCACGCCCAGCGCAAAGGCAATATCGGTTGCCATGGGAATGGCCCAGCCGTTGTGCGCGCCGGCATGGTTAAAGATCAGATAGATGCAGGCGGGAACGACGACGCCGCCCACGGCCGCCAGCATGGGAAGCATAGCCTGGCGCGGGTTTTTGAGCTCGCCGACCGTCATTTCATATTTGAGCTCAATGCCCACCAGCAAAAAGAAAATCGCCATGAGGAAGTCGTTGACGAAAAGCTCGACGGTGAGGCCAGCCGTCAAATGCCCCAGACCCACATACAGCGGGGTCTCCAAAAAGTGATGGATGGCCTCGTAGGCATCGGTATTAGCGCAAATGACGGCGGCGATGGCGGCGAAGACCATGACGGCGGCGGAAATCGTGCCGTTCTCGGCGATGCGCTCCCAGATGTCGTGACGTTCAAAGCGCTTGCGCTCGCGAACGTTGAACAGCTGCTCAGTTGCTGCCATGGGCGGCTCCTTTCACGGGATGGCTCCCGTCTTAAAAAAGCACGGCCCGCCCAAGTGGCGGCGCCGCGCTCTAACGTATTACGCTTGCATCTAGCCTACCCTGCACGACAAGCACGCAGGCGTGGCCGAAAAGCGGAACCACAGGTTGAACATTATTTGCTCAACGGCACGGGCACGCCTGTCCAAGAGACGACGCGGCGCCGTGCACAAAAAACGACCGGAGCGCGGGGCGTCCGCGATCCGGTCGTGGCGTTTGGTCAACTAAACCTAGCAGGCGGCCATGATGGGGGCAGCAACCTGCTTCTTACGGGAGAGGACGCCCGGCATCCAGACGCCGTCGTGCTCGTCGGCAATGCCCAGGCCCTTCTGAGCAGCCTCGGTCTCGCCCTCGAGCAGGACCTGCGAGCCCTCCTCCATGATGTCGGTGATGCACAGGACAATGCCGTCAGCACCCTTCTCGGCGGCGTAGGCGCGCATGGCCTCGCGGATCTCGTCGATCATACCGAGCGCACGGCTCTTGTCGACAGTCTCGTACTGGCCGATGAGCAGCTTCTTGCCGGCGGGCTCGAACATCTTGATGTCGTTGCCAACCATCTCGGCTGCGGTGAAGGAGCCGGACGGGCGGGTGAGGAAGACCTCCATGCCAAACTTGACCGGGTCGACGCCCACCTGCTCGCCGAGCTTGGCGGCGACGGCGCGGTCGACATCGGTGGTAGTGGGGCTCTTGAGCATGAGCGTGTCGGTCATCATGGCCGAGAGCAGCAGCTTGGCCTGAACGTCGGAAAGCTCAACGCCGAGCACGCCGGCGAGCTTGGTGACGATGGTGCAGCTGGAGCCCCAGGGCAGGCAGATGTAGTGCAGCGGGCCGGCGGTCTCGAAGTCGCCGATGCGGTGGTGGTCGACGACGCCAAAGACCGTGGCGTCCTTAAGACCGGCGACGGACTGGGCAGACTCGTTGTGGTCGGTGAGGACGACGAGCTGACCGGCCTCGACGGACTCGATCACGCGGGGCTCGGCAATGCCGGCGTCGGCGAGCAGCTTGGCGGACTCGGCCGGAAGCTGACCCAGAGCGCAAGCCTCGTAGGTGTTGCCAGCATACTCAACCTGGTTGAGCAGCTGGGACAGGACGACGGCGCTCATGATGGCGTCGTTATCGGGGTTCTGGTGACCAAAGACAAGAACGTTTGCCATGGATATCCTCCACTTGATATGTGTACTTGGACGTAGCTATGGTAGCACGCCGATGCCGAGCCTTCGCAGACGGAAGGGCCACGGCATATTTTGGGGCGCAGCCTTGGCCCCCTTGCACCAGCTATTTACCGGCGGCGCGCAGGGCTACGTAGGCGGCACCGATGATGCCGGCGTCGTTTCCGAGCGAAGCAACCTTAATGGGCGTCTCGCGCGAGGCGGAGAGCGCGTACTGCTTAAAGTGCTCGCGAACCTTGTCGAGGTAAACATCGGCCGAGGCGGAGGCGCCGCCGCCGATGAGGAACATCTCGGGATCGACCACGTTGGCGATAAGTGCCAGGGCGCGACCGAGATAGTCGGCCATGGTATCGGCCGCGGCCAGCGCGAGCTTGTCGCCCTCGCGGCAGGCCTGGAACACGTCCTTGGAATCTGAGGGGCCGGTGAGCTCGATGGGCTCGACGCCAGCCTTCTTGCACTCGGCAAGGTAGTTGCTCACCACACCGGTGGCGCTGGAATACTGCTCCAGGTGGCCATGGCCGCCGCAGCCGCAGGTGCGCTCCTCAGCCGGGTTCAGGCACATGTGGCCAATCTCGCCGCCAGCACCCACAACGCCCGATACCACGTCGCCGTTAACGATAACGCCGCCGCCCACGCCAGTACCGATGGTGACCATCACCACGTTCTGTACGCCCTTGGCAGAGCCGAGCCAGGCCTCGCCCATAGCAGCGGCGTTGGCGTCGTTCTCGTACTTAACGACCGCGTCGGGGCAGTGCTCCTGAATGGCGATCTTGAGCTCGGGCAGGTTGATGGCAATGTTCGCCTTGACCTTGGCATCGCCCGATGCCGGGATGGGGCACGGGACGGCCAGGCCAATGCCCGACACAAAGGCACGCGGAATCTGGGCCTTGGCGACCACCTGGTCGATAGCCTCGGTCACCGCGGCAAAGCCCGCAGCGTCAACGATAGGAGGCGTGGGCACGCTGGCCTTGGCAAGCAGGTTTCCGTCCTCATCGAACAGACCCTCCTTGACCGAGGTGCCGCCGACGTCGATGCCGATGTAATACTGCTTAGGTTCCATGGGAGCCCGCCTTTCTCGTTTAAACATTGCCTGTATGGTACCGCTCCCAAGGCAAAAACCTACCAAAAAGGACAGGTTTGTTTTGGCAGGTTTTATCTGGGGAAGCGCAGAGTACGAGATTCGGTTCGCTGGGTGTTATATCGGTTCGGCCCCGTCCTCGGACCGATCATTTCTCAACACGACACTACTCAGATGTTTATCATTTAAAACGCTCTAATTTTATAAGCGGGGCGACTTTTAATTTTATCTTTCTCGAACTTTTCAATAACTCAATAGAGATACTTAGGTGTTGACTATACTTTCTTTTATACTCAATCAAGTTGGAAAGGAGGTTCCTTGATTCCCAAATACGAGGCGATAGCTGCAGATATTCGTCGAAGCATCGAGGATGGCGCTCTTAAACCGGGCGACAAGCTTCCTACCGTCGTTGAGTTCTGCAAGCTCTATAACGTTTCCAAAATCACCGTCAAACGAGCTATTGAACAAATCACCGAAGAAGGTCTTATTACCAGCCGGCGTGGATCGGGTACCTACGTTAAGGACACGGCGGGGCTTCCCGGCCAGGCGTTTTTCCAGGGCAAAAACGACCGTACCCAGGGTTTTTCGTATGAGCATCGCGGGGAGAAGGTGACCTCGGTGGTCTACGATTTCTCGATCGTTAATCCACCAGCGGACATCGCAGCCCAGCTGGGAATTGCCGAGGATGACTTTGCCTATCACGTCGTGCGCGTGCGTCAGGCCGATGAGAAGCCCATCGTTATCGAGTACACCTACATGCCCCTCGAGCTGATTCCAGGGCTGAAAAAGAAGGATCTGTACGGATCGGTCTACCGCTTCATCCGCGAGCAATGTGGGCTGAAGATTTCGAGCTTCCACCGTACCATTCGCGCCGTGGCAGCAACCGAGGAAGAAGCCGAGCGCCTGGATACCAAACCCGGCTCTCCCCTGCTCGAACTCAACCAGATTGGCTTCTTGGATAGCGGCACCGCGTTTGAATATTCTATCTCGCACAACGTAGGCGACCGCTTTGAGCTGCACAACGTAACGCTGGCCTAGTTTTGTAATCCGGTGGGTGCTCGTTTTGAGCTGTCTTACGCGGCACCCGCACAACCTTATGGGAGTATGTACATGTCCGATTTGATTAAACTGACGCCGATCTTCCACGAGAAGATCTGGGGTGGCCGCCAGCTCGAAACCGTATTTGGTTACGACATTCCCGAAGGTCCCATCGGTGAGTGCTGGGCCATCTCGGCCCATCCCAACGGCGACTGCCAGATTGCGGAGGGCCCGTATGCAGGCCACACGCTGTCGTGGCTGTGGGCCGAGCACCGCGAGCTCTTTGGCAACTGCGAGGGCAAGGAGTTCCCGCTGCTCATTAAGATTCTGGACGCCAAGGACGACCTTTCGATCCAGATTCATCCCAACGACGAGTACGCCGCCGAGCACGAGAACGGCAGCCTGGGCAAAACCGAGTGCTGGTATGTACTGGACTGCGAGCCCGACGCCACGATTATCGTCGGCCAGCGCGCGCACGACCGCGCCGAGGCTGCACAGATGATCGAGGAGGGCCGTTGGGACGAGATGCTCAACGTGCTGCCGATTCACAAGGGAGACTTTTTCCAGATCGACTCCGGCACCGTTCACGCCATCAAGACCGGCACGCTGATTCTGGAGACGCAGCAGTCGAGCGACGTGACGTATCGCCTGTACGACTACGACCGTCCCGGCACCGACGGCAAGCTGCGCCCGCTGCACATTGAGCAGAGCCTCGACTGCATTGACTTTGATGTTCAGGCTCCGACCGACGGCACGGTGAACGCGCCTGAAGTCGACGGCGTGACCGAGCTCGAGTCCAACCCCTGCTACACCGTCGATCGCGTGCGTGTCGACGGCAGCAAGATCCTCGACCAGCGCTGGCCCTTCATGTGCCTGTCGGTCATCGACGGCGAAGGCACCGTCTGCGGCGACCCCGTCCACAAGGGAAGCCACCTGCTGGCCCCGAACACCGTCAGCTCCATCGACCTCGAAGGCAAGATGGAACTGATTATCAGCCACCTCTAGGTCGCAACAACAACCAAAACGCAACAAGGGGCTCCCCCGTCCATGTACGGGAGAGCCCCTTGCTATATCTATTTATCAGCCCACCCGGCTCTCCAGATCAAAAAGCGAACGAGTAGAGCGACGATCGCAAGCAACGTTAACAAAGGACCTGGGCGGGCATATGGGGCAACATCGATCGCGAGTTCCGCACGCAAAGGAGGCCACTTAATGTGGCCTCCGTCTTGCGCAGGACTGCCCGAGCAGGCGATGTTGCCCCATACGCCCGCCCAGGTCCGCCGGGATCACGACAGCTTGACGATCGGAGCAAAGCCCTTCATAAGCTTTTTGGTCTGGCCGGTCTTTTCGAATTGAACCTCGATCATGTCTCCAGCGACCGAGATCACGGTACCCGTGCCAAAGGTCTTATGGCTCACGGTATCGCCCACGGCAAAGTCCTGCGATGCGCTGGCACGATCGACCTTGCGCTCCACCGTCGGGGACACCTTGGACGACGGCTTTTTGACGCGCGGCGCGCCCGAGCCAAAGGTCGAGGCAACACGGCCGGCGTCGGGCGAGACCCCACGATGGCGCTCGGTTCCGTAGCTACTGCCGCCAAAGAAGTCGTCGAAGCTCGATCCGCCGCGCGAACCGGAACCGCCGGTCGAGCGCGTATGCGAGCCAAACACCTTGCCGCCATACATATCCGAGCCCATACCCGAGCCAAACGTGCCGTGACGGTCGCCGCGCTTCTCCCAGCCTGTGCCCTCAAAACCGGCAGAACCGATACCGCTAAACTCGATATCCTCAAACGGAATCTCGTTGAGGAAGCGCGAGCGCGGATTGGCAGAGGTCGAGCCGTAGGTGCGACGCGTGGCCGCATAGGTCAGGAACAGGCGCTTGCGAGCACGCGTGATGGCGACGTAGGCCAAACGACGCTCCTCCTCGAGCTTGCCCGGATCGTCACTACCGCCAAAGTCGTGCACGTGCGGGAAGATACCCTCCTCCATGCCGGCCACGAACACCGCCGGGAACTCCAGGCCCTTGGCGGAGTGGATGGTCATCATGGTGATGGCATGCGTCTCGCCAGCCAGGGAATCCAAGTCGGAGCGCAAGGCCAGCCACTCCATGAGTGCAGGCAGTGCCTTGCAGGTGAGCGGGCCGTAGGTGCGCTCGATCTCGTCGGCATGTACGGCACCCACCGGCAGCTCAGTCGGCACGGCATAGGCGTTGCCCGCGATGGCGGCAGCCAGGGCATCCTGCGGAGACAGCGCCGGGGCGGCTAGGCTATCGAGCGGATTGGAACCTGCGGCATCGCGCGCGCCGACGAGCGCCTCAAACGAGGATGCCGGGGCAGATGGCCCCGGTTCGGGCGCGGGCGCGCTCACCACGACGGACTCGGGCTCGGCGCCGGCAGGCACATCGGCAACACCGGCTGCGCGCAGCTCTTCCAAGCTCTCGAGCGTACCCTCGATGTCCTCGTGCGTCTCCTCAAATTCGGCAGCGACGCCCAGGAATTCCTGGATGTTCTCGGCGCGGCTCTCAGACTCCATGGTACCCTCGGCGCGGAAAGCCTGCAGCAGGCCCGTCTTATCGACGATCATCTCGACGACGTCCTTGAGTTCGCCGTCCATGCGGCGACCCTCGCGCACTAGCGAGACAAAGCTCGACAGGCCATTGCGCACCTTGGCGCTAAACATGCCCGTCTCGGCTGTTGCGATCTCGCAGGCCTGGAAGAACGAGCAACGGTTGTCGCGCGCCAGCTGCTCAATCTTTTGGATCGAGGTGGAGCCGATGCCGCGGCGCGGCGTGTTGATGACGCGCTTGACGCTCATCTCGTCTGCCGGGTTCACGATCATCTTGAGGTAGGCCATGACGTCGCGGATCTCGGCACGGTCGAAGAATCGCGTGCCGCCCACGATCTTGTAGGGCACGCCTGCGCGCAGGAACATATCTTCGAGGATACGCGACTGGGCGTTGGTGCGGTAGAACACAGCGATATCGTCGTAACTCGTGCCCTTGGAGTGCAGCTTTTCGATCTCGCCGGCAATCCAGCGGCCCTCGTCGCGCTCGTCGCTTGCCTGGAAGGCCTGGATCTTCTCGCCATCGCCCTCGGCCGTAAACAGGCGCTTGTCCTTGCGCTGCGAGTTGTGGCGCACCACGGCGTTGGCGGCGCTCAGGATATGGCCCGTGGAGCGGTAGTTCTGCTCCAGCTTAACGGTCTTGCAGTTTTTAAAGTCCTGCTCAAAGTCCAGGATGTTGGTGATGTCGGCGCCACGCCAGCTATAAATGGACTGGTCATCGTCACCCACGACCATGAGGTTTTGGTACTTGGCGGCCAGCAGGTTGGCGATCTCGTACTGGACGTGATTGGTGTCCTGATACTCGTCGACGCTAATGTAGCGGAAGCGCTCTTGGTACTTGTCGAGCACCTCGGGGCGGGTGCGCAGCAGCTCGAGCGTGCGCACGAGCAGGTCGTCGAAGTCCATCGCGTTGGCGGCGCGCAGGCGGCGTTCCAGCTCCAGGTAGACCTGCGCGGCCTTTTTGTCGTTGGGGCTATCGGCGGATTTGAGCATGTCCTCGGGGCCGATCATGGCGTTTTTGGCCGAGCTGATCTTGCTGCGGATCATGTTGATGGGGAACTGCTTTTGCTCAATGCCGAGCGCCTGCATAATGTCACGCACCATGCGCTTTGAGTCATCGTCATCGTAGATGGTGAACTGGCCGGTGTAGCCCAGCAGGTCGGCGTCCTCGCGCAGCATGCGCACGCACATAGCATGGAAGGTGCACACCCACATGCCGCGGGTACCGCTGGGGATGAGTGCCGCCAGACGCTCGCGCATCTCGGCCGCGGCCTTGTTGGTAAACGTGATGGCAAGGATCTGCCAGGGCTTAACGCCCAGGTCGCCGAGCATATGTGCGATGCGGAAGGTCAAGACGCGGGTCTTGCCCGAGCCGGCGCCGGCAAGGACCAGCAACGGACCCTCGGTGGTCAGGACCGCCTCGCGCTGGGCGGGATTAAGGCTGTCGATGTCGACGAGTGGCTTGGCGGGTTTGGGTGCCGGCGCGGGAGCGTCGTAGATGTCGAGCGGAACGAGCTCGGGCTCCGGCGCAGCAGGGGCGGTGTATGCATCGAGCGGCACGGGTTCCGGCGCGGGCGGCACGGGTACCGCGGCGTTCTTTTCCCAGGGCAAGGGCTGGGTCATGGGCGACTCCTCATCTGACGGACGGCGCGCCTGCGGGCGGCGCCATAGTTTGAGCCGTACCAGTATACCGAGCCGCGCGGACACCGACGCAAATCACACCACGACTCCGTGCGCCACCGTCAGGCCCGCCCAGCGGATTTGGCGCAATGGGGTCAGGTTACTTTGCACCAATCTATTGGCAATCACGAAACCGCCGATGTCATGGCAGCAGCAGCGAGCGACGGTCAGGGCGAACAAATTGGCATGAAAAGGAGGCGGCATAGACCTTTTGGTCATGCCACCCCCTTTGAATGACAAGTTGTCGCCCCGGCCGCCGCGCAGCGTCGACTAAGTTAGAGGCCGAGCATCGGCTCCATTAGAGGCCGAGCATCGGCTCCAGAACGAAGAAGTATGCGAGCACTACGATGCCCAGGATGATGCGGTAAACACCGAAGCACTTGAAGTCGTGACGGCGGACGAAGCCCATGAGCCACTTGATGGCGATGAGCGACACCACAAAGGCCACAACGCAACCCACGCCCAGGATAGCGACCTCGTTGGCGCCGAACGTACCGCCCTTGATGAAATACTTGACCAGCTTGAGCGCACTCGCGCCAAACATGACAGGGATGGCCAGGAAGAACGTAAACTTGGACGCCACCGAACGCGTGCAGCCCAAAAGCAGGCCGCCGATGATGGTAGAACCGGAGCGAGACGTTCCAGGCACCAGCGAAAGCACCTGGAAGCAGCCGATACCCAGCGCAGTCTTCCAGCTCAGGTCCTCGAGCGTGGCGATGGAGCCAAAGTCCAGATTCTCGTCATCGTCCTCATCCTCAGCGGTAGCCGCGGCGGGCGCCGCAAAATGCGCACCGGCGGGACGTCCACCCGACACCACAGCACGCGAACCAAACGAACCGGCAACGGCCATTTCCTCGCGCTTGCTCGCGCGCCAGTTCTCGATCACGATAAACAGCACGCCGTACACAATGAGCGCCAGCGCCACGACGGGAGCATTGTAGAAATGCTCCTCCATCCAGTCGTTAAGCGGCAGACCGATCGCCGCGGCGGGAATGCAGCCGAGCACAATCTTGCCCCACAGCACCCAGGTGTCGCGACGGCCCTCCTTGCCCTTGCTGGGCGAGAACGGATTGAGCTCATGGAAGAACAGCACACAGACGGCCAGAATGGCGCCGAGCTGAATCACGACCAGGAACATATTCCAGAACGTCTCGCTCACGTTCATCTTGACGAACTCGTCCACCAAGATCATGTGACCGGTCGACGAAACAGGCAGCCATTCGGTGATGCCCTCGACCAGGCCCATGAAGGCAGATTTTAGAAGCTCGATAATATCCAAAGGGACCCCCTCGTTAGACACCCGCCGATATTGTTCTGCGGACGGTGCGGGCGATGTCCCATTATCAACCGTTGGCGGCGCGCCTGCGCCTACCCTTACCAAAAAACTCGTCCGTTCACAGAATTGCGAGCGGTCAAACCGAAATCCTTGGGTATAACTGCAACAAGATAAAGTGTCCGGCGGCCAACGCGCCCGCGCCCGCCCGACGCACGAGCCCCGCGCCCGTGCGATAGACCAAGGAGGAAACCATGAACGAGGGCTACACCAAGGTATTTGTTTCACTCGACGGTACTGAGCAGCAGGATTTTGTGCTCGCACGCGCCATCAAGGTCGCCGCGAACAACGGCGCCAAGCTAATCATCGGCCACGTTATCGATTCCACGGCGCTCGAGAGCGCCGGTTCCTATCCGGTCGATCTGGTCAACGGCCTAGAGGAGGCATTTAAGAACTCCATTGCCAAGCAGCTCGAGGAGGCCAAGGCCAATCCTGACATTCCCGAGGTCGAGGTCATGATTCGTGCTGGCCGTATTCGCGAGACGCTCAAGGACGAGATGCTCGACGTAGTCAAGCCCGACCTGGTGCTCTGCGGCGCACGCGGCCTGTCCTCGATCAAGTATGCGCTGCTGGGTTCGATTTCGACGTTCCTGCTACGCAATACGGACTGCGACATTCTGGTCGTGAAGTAGGTTCCTTCCCGCCGGCGCAAGGCCTGAGGGGTTATCACGCCGACGTCCTCGCCGCTTCGCGGCTGCGGGATGTCGGCTTTGATAACCCCTCCCGGCCTTGCGCCTTCGTCACCGTACTTCAGCGAGTTGTCTGATTGAAAAATAGCGTGCCGCCCCGTTTGGGGCGGCACGTTTTGTTTGAGGCGGACATCTGCCGTGTGCGTTACTCGAAGTATTGAAACTTGTTGGTTGAGAAGGCAAACGTGACGACAAAGCCTTTGCCGGAGTCGGATGCTGCGGTGACGTCGATGCCCATCTTGGAGCACAGGCGCGCCACCAGATAGAGGCCGATGCCCGTTGCACGCTTGGTGGTGCGGCCGTTGTCGCCGGTAAAGCCCTTCTCGAACACGCGCGGTAGGTCTGCCGCACACACGCCGCAGCCGTTGTCCGCGACGGTAAGCTCGATGCGCTCGCTTGCCAGACCCTCGTCCAGCAACGCACCCGAAAACACAATCTTTGCGCCGTCCTCACGCGCATATTTAATGCTGTTCTGAATGAGCTGACCCAGAATAAACTCGAGCCACTTCTCGTCGGTAAAGACCTCAAAGTCGAGGTTCTCGCACACCGG
>CABSYS010000016.1:0-12516 GCA_902482045.1 uncultured Collinsella sp. | reverse complement strand
CACCTATTAAGTCGTCGGCAGCGTCAGATGTGTATAAGAGACAGCCCTTGGCGTGACCAACGACGCCAACGCTACACGCAAGGTTTCCTATACCGTGACTGACGACGGTGCCGGGCATCTGAGCGTCAAGCGCGAAGGCGACGACGGTGCGGACTTCACGTTCACCAACACCTATGGCGTGACGCCCACCGACTCTTCCGTGACCGATCAGGTCAAGACGGTCAAGCGTCTGACCGGACGTGACCTTGCAGCCGACGAGTTCACGTTTGAGCTGCTCGAGGACGGCGTGGTTGTCGCTAGCGGCACCAATGACGCCAACGGCAACGTTACGCTGAGCTCGATCCGCTACGAGGCGCCCGGTGCGCACACGTACACGCTGCGCGAGGCTTACCCCAACGCGCTCGGCCTGTACAAGGGTGTCGCCTATGACGGCACGACCTACACCGTCGTGACCACCGTCTCCGACAACGGTGACGGTACGCTGGCCGCGACGCACAAGCTCGAGGGAACCACCGAGTCGGCTGGCTTTACCAACAAGTATCATGCCATGCCCACGCAGGTCTCCATCGGTGCCATCAAGGTGCTCGAGGGACGCGAGCTCAAGAAGGACGAGTTTAGCTTTAAGCTCGTTGGCGAGGACATCGAGTCCACTGTCACCAACGATGCCGACGGCAAGATCAACTTCGACAAGTTCGAGTACGACGAGCCCGGTACGTACGTCTACACCATCAGCGAGGTCAAGGGCGACGAGGCCGGTATGACCTACGACAAGTCCGTCTTTACCGCGACCGTCAACGTGGCCGATGACGGCGAGGGCAACCTCAAGGCGAATGTCGCCTTTACCAAGGGCGACAAGAGCGTCGAGGGTATCGTGTTCAACAACACGTACAAGAAGCCCGAGACGCCCGTGCCGACGCCCGATCCCGGCACGCCCAAGACCGTGACGAACATCGTCAAGACGGTCAAGGGTTTCCTGCCCACCACGGGTGACCAGCAGGCCGCCGCACTGCTCATGGCATTCGTCATCGCCATGGCCGGCGTCGGAGCTCTGGTCTGGGGTATCCGTAAGCGCTAGGCACGCTGGTAGCGCCCGGGGCCAAAAGGCCCCGGGCGGCTGGCGGGGAGCCAGAACACAGCCCCCATCCCCACCCCAGCCGCCACGGAGGTATCTCCCTCCTCCGTGGCGGCGCTTTTGTGCGCCGGGGGTGCCACGAAACGGGCCCATCTACTACGTTTAGGCCGCTACCCTCAACCATGCCAAAAAACGCGAAAACAAAATTGCAGGTAGAACGCCTGCGGTTTTTCATGAAAAGCGGTTATGGCCGGGGGTATCGATTCAAACGTAGTAGATGGGCCGATTTCGTGGCGGGCGCCGTCAGCCGATCTCCGCGGGCGGAAGAAAACGGATCATTTTGGTCCCGCGAGGCTTGCGGAGGCGCTCGTGCAGGGCCGCCCGAACAAAACTATGTCGGTTTACTACGACGAATCCGACATTCCCGACCATGACTGCATTTTTCTAAATATTGCAAGCGTTCTACCTGCGGTTTTGCAAGCGCGCAATTTACCGTGGTCGAAGGTGGGCGATTCATCGTAGTAAACCGGCATAGTTTTGAAATGGCATTAAATCGGCAGCAGCCATTTTGCTATGCCGGGGCGGTCGGTCGTTGGGTAATTACCCTCGCAGGTAGGCGATGGCGATCTGCGTGCGGTTGCGTAGGCCCATTTTGGCAAGGATCGAGCTGATGTGGTTGCGCACGGTGCCTTCGCCCATATAAGCGGTGGCAGCGATCTCCTTGTTGTCGAGGCCGCGGGCGATGAGCTCGGCGACTTCGAACTCGCGGTCGGTTAGGCTGGCGAAGGCCGCAGGCCGGCGAGGCGTGTCTACCTTGTTGCCCATCCCGTCAAAGTCAACATCCTCGATCGCCTTACCCTCGAGCACGCGCTTGCCATCCATGACCTGCGCCAACGCCGGCGGAATGGCGGCGACATCGGTTTTGATCAGGTAGCCGCGGGCGCCCAGCTTGAGTGCCGACACAATATACTCGTCATCCGAGAATGTCGTCAGAAACACCACGCGCGCCGCAGGGTCGCGCTCAAGGATCTCGCGTGCCGCCGAAAGTCCGTCGCGCTCCGGCATCTGGATGTCGAGAAGCACGATATCGGGTGCGTGCTCGGCGTAGAGCGTCACCGCATCGTCGCCGTTGGCGCCGGTGCCCACCACTTCGATCTGCGGCTGGGCGCCCAGGATAATCTTGAGCGAATCGACCACCAAGCGGTCGTCGTCGACAACGATGAGCCTCATCGGTCCTCATCTCCTTGCTGTTTGGGAACGGTGGCAAACACGCGCCAGCCGCCGGCGCCGGCACGCGGGCCGGCGGTGAAGGTGCCGCCAAGCGCCTCGATGCGCTCGCGCATGGAGGCGAGCCCCATGCCCTCCGCGGCGCCGCGGCCGCTTGCTTGGATCTCACCCACGCCATCGTCGGTAACGATGAGCTGGTAAAACGACGGATGCTCCATGCATCGTACAGTGACGGTCTGGGCGCAAGCGTGGCGCATGGTGTTGGAGAGCGCCTCGCGCAGGACCGCCGCAAAGCAGTTCGCGACGTTTGTGGGCGCATGTTCGGTCATAACTTCAAGCTCAATCTGCGGGCCGCCGTCCGAGCGCGCGCCTTCAACAATACGTTCGAACTGCACGGAAAGGTCGACGGCGTTGTCGTTGAGCGCGTGGACGCTGGCGCGCACAAGCTGGAGCGCCTCGTCAACCGTGCGTTTAACGTCGGCGAAATCGGCGGCGACGCCGGGCTCGTCGGCGTGAACCACGCGCAGGGCTTCGGCCTGCAGTGAGGCGCGCGTGAGCTGGTGCCCGACGTTATCGTGGATCTCGCGCGCGATGCGGGCGCGTTCGGCGAGCGTCGCGAGCTCGACTTCGTAGTCCTGGCGGTCGGCGAGGTCGCGGTTGCGTGCCTCGAGTGCCAGGGCGCGTTCTTGCAGCTTGTCGCGGGTGCGACGCATGCGTTCCTGTTCGCGCTCCAGCTGCGCGGTGCGCAGCGACAGCAACGTGGCGGCGACCGAAAGGATGGCGGTTAGCAGCAGCGTTCGGGTGGTGAGCGCGCCGCCGCGAAGGTCCGCGACAAGCGCGCAGACAAACACGGCGCCAATCGCCAGCGCGGGCCAGATGCGTTCACGGCGCACGCGTCGCGCGATGTCATAGAAGGCGAGAGGCGCAAACGGCACAAACGGCGGAACGAAGACGGCCACGATGATGTAAGCGTAACTCGCGGCCTCGCTCGCGCGCCGGGCGCGTTTCCCCTGTGCGACCTCGGCCAGCGAGGTGGCAATAACGCCAAGGCAAAACGCCGCGACCAGGCGAGCGTCCACAGCAAGACCCATGGCGGCCGCAATGCAGCACGCCAGCACGATCGATTTGTCGAAAAGCCTGTTCATACGGGTATTGTACGCGAAGCCGCGCGTGGTGGAGGGACCGCCTGCGCAACCGTGACATTCCTCCCACGCGGCAAAGCGGGGACATCGGCAGGCCGCACGGCCAAGCTCCGCACTCGTGACAAAGCTCACTGGCGCGCGCCGGCGGCTCCTGCGATGATGCAATCGTACCGGGCCGCAATCAACAGAAGGGCCGCCTCATGACAGACATCGTCCACGTCGAAAACCTCGTCAAGCGCTATGACGACCTTATTGCGCTCGACCACTTTAACCTGAGCATCGCCCCCGGCGAGATCTTTGGCCTGCTGGGCCCCAACGGCTCGGGCAAGACCACGTCCATCAACTGTATTCTGCAGCTGCTTGCCTACGACAAAGGCACCATCGAGCTGTTCGGCGAGCCCATGACGCCCGCCCGCTACGACCTCAAGCGCCGCATGGGCGTGGTGCCGCAGCAGGTGGCGGTGTTCGACGAGCTCACCGTGCGCGAGAACATCGACTATTTCTGTAGCCTTTACGTCAGCGACCGCAAGCGCCGCAGTGCGCTCGTGGACGAGGCGATCGACTTTGTCGGTCTGGGCGACTTTGCCAAGTTTCGCCCCGGCAAGCTCTCGGGCGGCCTGGCGCGTCGCCTCAACATCGCCTGCGGCATCGCGCACAAGCCCGAGCTCATCTTCTTTGACGAGCCCACGGTGGCGGTCGACCCGCAGAGCCGCAACGCCATCCTGGAGGGCATCTGCCGCCTGCGCGACGAGGGCGCCACGGTGGTGTATACCAGCCATTACATGGAGGAAGTCGAGCAGATTTGCAGCCGCATCATGATCATGGACGGCGGACGTGTGCTGGCGCAGGGCACCAATGACGAGCTCAAACGCATGATTCAAATGGGCGAGCGCGTGACTGTCGAGGTCGGCGCCGTCGAGACCGCCACGGTCGAGCGGCTGCGCGCCCTCGAGCACGTGCTTTCGGTTGAGCTGTCCGGCGGCGAGCTCATCTGCACATGCGAGGCGAGCCCGCACAACCTGGTTGACATCCTCGACACGCTGCGCGCCGCCGACGTGGCGCTCGGCCGCGTGTGGAGCGAGCCGCCGACTCTCAACGACGTGTTCCTCGAGATCACCGGCCGCGAGCTGCGCGACTAGGGGGCGGCCATGTTCAACACCATTGTCATTACGGTCAAGACGCTGCTGCGCCGGCCGAGCACGTGGGTTTGGGGCGCGATCTTTCCCGTCGCGCTCTCCACGATGTTCATGTTTATGTTTGCGAATCTGAGCTCCGACGGCAAGATCGACCCGGTGCCGGTTGCCGTCGTGGCGGACGAGGCCTGGGACGCCTCGACCTTTAAGGACGTGGCGGCTTCGCTTGCCAAGGAAGGCGACGACCAGCTGCTCGATGTGAGCGAGTACGAAGACTTGGCTGCCGCGCGCAAAGCGCTCAAGGCCGGCGAAGTCGCGGGCATTTACACGGTGGATACCGCGGGCACGCCCAAACTCACATTGCTTTCGAGCTATGACAGCTCTCGTGCGTCGACGGTGCTCACCGACCGCAGCATTTTGGAGACGGTGGCAAGCTCGTATACACAAAATGCCGAGCTCATGTCTCAGATTGCCCAGGACAACCCGGCGGCGCTCGCCGACCCGGAGGCGGTTGCGCGCGCCCTGTCGCTCGAGGGTGGCACCCGCCGCGTAAGTCTGACACGCACCACGCCCGATGGTACGGTCGTCTACTACTACGCGCTCTTTGGCCTGGTCGCGATGATGTCTGCGGAGTTTGCCGCCTTGAGCGTCGTCGATCTGCAGCCCAATCTGTCGGGCCTTGGCGCGCGCCGCTGCGCGGGCGGTCTTTCCAAAACGGCGTCGCTGGCCGGTATCTTTGTGGGCTCGTGGCTGGTCTCCTTTGCCTCGATGACGATCGCAATCGGCTACGTGCACCTGGTCGTGGGCGTCGACTTTGGCGGGCGCGAGGGGCTGTGTCTGATAGGTGGCGCTGTGTCCGCGCTTGCCGCCACGGGCCTGGGGCTCTTTGTGGGCACGCTTCCCGTTAAGGGCGGCAAGGCGTCCAAGTCGGGCATCCTCACGGGCTTTGCCACCACGTGCGCCCTGTTCGCCGGCCTCTACGGCGAGCCGGCGATGGCGCTTGCCGACGACGTCGCCCGCGCCTGCCCGGCCGAGTGTTGGCTCAACCCCGTCAAGCTTATCTGTGACATGTTCAACCGCCTGTATTTCTTTGAGGACCTGGGTCCCTTTGCCGTTCGCGCGGGCGCGCTGGTCCTCATGGCCCTGGTGTTTGTCGCCGCCGCTACGCTGATCTTTGGAAGGAGCCGCTATGAGCACCTTTAAGACCGCGCTTCGCATGGCGCTGGCGCACCCGTTCTACCTGCTCATCTACACGGTGTTCATCTCGCTCATGGGCGTGTTCATCGCGGCCTCGGTGAGCTGGAACTCGTCGCAGCTTACCGAGCACAAGCCCTACGATGCCAACGTGATCGTGGTCGACCGCGACAATAGCGACCTTTCGCGGGCGCTTACCAAGCATCTGGGTTCTCGTTTTGAGCTGGTCACGGGCGTCGGCGACGACACCTACGACCTTGCGGACGCGCTATCCAAGAGCAACAGCGCCAAGGGCAGCGCCGACTGCGTGTTCTTTATCCCGGAGGGGTTTGAGAACGACCTGGTCGCGGCCGCCCGCGCGGGGGAGGCCCTGCCCAAGCTCGATGTGACCTACGGTGCCGGCACCATGGCGGCGGCGCTTTCGTCTGCTGAGGCCTCGCGCTGGATTTCGCTCGCGGGCGCTGCAGCGGCCCTAGAGCCCGCCGCCTCTAATGGTAGCGTCGCCAAGGCCGCCGAGCATGCCGCCGCCAAGCGCGCGGAGGTCCAGATCGAGCAGGTCAAGGTCGACTCGACTGCCGCCGCCACGCTCGAGTCGTATTTCAACTTTGGTGCGTACGCGATCATCTCGTCTGTCATCGTGTCGGTGGGGCTGGTGTTCTCGGGCATGAACGAGCCCGAGCGCGTGCGCCGCATGGAGGCCGGCCCAATCTCCGGGCGCCAGCGTTCGCTTGCCGTGTTTGCGGCTGCCGCGGTGCTCACCGTCTGCATCTGGTTTGTGTCGAGCATGATGGGCGTCGTGGGCTTTGCCGGTGCGGTTGTCGAGGTCGGCGTGGGTCGCGTGTGTCTGGCACTGGCGGCGACGTTTGCCCTGGCGTGCACGCCGCTGGCCGTTGGCTTTGCGCTTTCGAGCCCGGGCGCGCGCGAGGAGCTGCTCAACGGTGTGGGCAACCTGCTCGGCATGCTCATGACGTTTTTGGGCGGCGCCTGGATGCCGCTGTCGCTGATGGGCCCGGCCGTGCAGACCGTGGCGCACTTTGTGCCGACATATTGGGTGAACGACGCGATCGGCAAGGCGCTCGCCGCGGACCTGACGTCCACCGTGCTGGGCGACATCGCCTGCGATCTGGGCGTCACGGCACTCTTTGCCGTGGCCATCGCCGCCGCAGGCCTAGCCCTCGCACGCAACAAATCCCACGCCTAGCCACCTAGTCTCGGGTACTCATTGGGGACAGACTTAAACGACCAAGAGTGGCCATTGGGGACAGACTTAAACGATTAGTCATTGGGGACAGTCTTTGCTGAACCGCCGGCTTGCCGGCCGGGTTGCCAAGGACTGTCCCCAGCTGCCGGGCGGCGAAAGAGTGTCCCCAGCGACTAGTCATTTAAGAACGTCCCCAATGACTAGTCTGAAACAAAACCCCACTCTCGCTCCAAAATAGTTCGCCAAGGTTTACTATTACGTTTATAAAGTAGTACGAGGCTAACAATGGGGGATAGCATGGCGACGAAGCAAACCTACGTCCAGGTCAAGGGGCTCAAGAAGCACTACGGCGACGGTGACGCGCGCCTGACGGTGCTCGACGGCATCGACACGTCCATCAATCGCGGCGAGATCTGCGTCATGCTGGGGCCTTCGGGCTCGGGCAAGTCGACCTTCCTTAACCTGATCGGTGGCCTGGAAGATGCCGACGCCGGCTCCATCATGGTGGACGGCTGCGACCTCACAGTGCTCAAGCCCGCCGACCTGGGTGAGTACCGCCGCCGCGAGCTGGGCTTTGTCTTCCAGTTCTACAATCTGGTGTCCGATCTCACCATCAAGGAGAACATCGAGGTCACGGCGCACCTGTCTAAAAAGCCGCTCGACATTGACGACCTGCTACGCTCGCTGGGCCTTTACGAGCACCGCAACAAGTTCCCGCGCCAGGTCTCGGGCGGCCAACAGCAGCGCTGCGCCATCGGCCGTGCGCTCGTCAAAAACCCGGGCCTGCTGCTGTGCGACGAGCCCACGGGCGCGCTTGACTACAAGACGTCCAAGGAAATCTTGCAGCTCATGGAGGATGTCAACCGCACCTACGGCTGCACCATCATCATTGTCACCCACAATGCCGCCATCGCGCGCATGGCCAATCGCGTGCTGCGCCTGCGCGACGGGCACATCGTCGAGGATGAGCTCAACGAGTCGCCCGTTGCGGCCGCCGAGCTCGATTGGTAGGCGGCGCCATGACACCTCTCGCAAAACGTCTTCCGCGCGAGCTGCGCCGCAATATCGGCAAGTACCTGGGCATCTTTTTGCTTATGTGCGGAAGCATCGCTCTCACCTCGGGCTTTTTGCTCGCAGCGCATTCCATCGGCTGCCTTATCGACGACATGCGCGATGCGTACACGATCGAGGACGGCCGCGTGACCACTTCCTTCGAGGCCACCAAGGACCAGCTCAAGGCTGCCGAGGATGCCGCCAGTGACGTCGGCGGCGTCACGCTCTACAAGAATTCTCCATCGACGCCATCATCAAAAAGACCGCCGGCGACGACGGCACCAAGCGCACGCTGCGCACCTATGCGCACCGCACCAAGGTCGATATCGCGTCCTACTGTGAGGGCAAGGAGCCCAAGGCGGACGACGAGGTAGCAATCGACCGCGTTTTTGCCACCAACAACGACCTCGCCGTGGGCGATAAGGTCGAGCTCGAGGGGCGCACCTACACCATCTGCGGCATCATGACCCAGCCCGACAGCCAGGCGCTGTTCCTCAACAATTCGGACTTTACGGTGAACACCATCACCTATGGCGTGGCCGAGGTCACCGATGCCGGCTTTGCCGCGCTCGAGGATGCCGGCGGCGCGCCTGCCTACACCTACTCCTTTACCTTTACCGATCGCGACCTCCCCACCGCAGACCGCATCGACGCCGAGCAAGATATGGTCGAGGCACTGACCGACGCCGATGCACGCGTGGACGATCTGATCGACGCCGATTCCAACCAGGGCATTGGCTACGCGCGCGACGACGTAGACGGCGATTCCATGATGTGGATGACGCTGCTCGACATCATCATCGTGATTATGGCGTTCGTCTTTGTGGTCCTTACCGACGCCACCATCGAGGAGGAGAGCGCCATCATCGGCACGCTGCTCGCCAGCGGCTATCGTCGACGCGAGATCGTGCTGCACTACCTTGCGCTTCCCGCTATCGTGGGCGTGGTCGCGGCTCTTTTGGGCACCGCTCTCGGCATTGCGTTCTTTACCGAGCCCATGCGCAGCCTCTATTACGGTTCATACAGCCTGCCGCCCTTCCAGGTGTACTGGAGCTGGGAGATCTTTGTGAAGTGCGCCGTGGTTCCCGCCGCCGCGCTCATCCTCATCACGCTGGTGGGCCTGCTTCGCAAAATGGGCAAGACGCCGTTGCAGTTCCTTCGTCACGAGGCGAGCGGCAAATCGGGCACCAAGCGCGGCTTGCAGCTGCCGGAGCGCATGGGTTTTGTTTCCCGCTTCCGCCTGCGCATCTTCCTGCGCAACCTGGGCAACTTCGCCACGCTCTTCGTGGGCATTGCGTTTGCCTCGCTGCTGCTGCTTTTTGGCCTGGCGATTCTACCCACGATGACGCACTACGCCGACAACCTCGAGACAAGCCTGGTCGCCGAGCACCAGTACACGCTCAAGGCTCCGCTGGAGCTCGAGGGCACTGCCGAGGAACGCGAGCAGTGGTCGGCACTCGAGCGCTTGCAGTCGGTTGACGGCGTGCTGCTTTCCGCCGCCCAGGATGCCGATGACGAGCTCGACGACGCGGCCGATGCGGCGCAGACGGCAGCTGATGCTGCGACCGCATCTCCGTCTGCCGAGAGCCTGACCGCAGCGCAGAACGCGCTTGCCAAGGTTCAGGACAAGAAGGATGCGCTCTACGCGCGCCTTGACGATCTTGCCGATGCCCTCGGCTGCGACCGCGATGAGGCCATCGGCCTGATCGACAAGGCCTCTAAGATCGACGCTGACAACGACGATATCCACCCGGTCAATACGATCGACAACGGCGTGGGCGCAATCGCGCAGGCCGAGAAATACGCCGTTTACCAGCTGCAATACGACCGCGGCGATGGAAATGGCGAGGAGACGATTTCCGTCTACGGCATTTCATCCGATTCGCGCTATTGGAAAGGCCTCAACGTCGGCGATGGGCGCGTCGTCTTTGGCGGCGGTCTGCTCGATAAGTTTGGCTGGAGCGAGGGTCAGAAGGTCACGCTCCATGACAAGTATGAGGGCGAGCATTATTCCTTTGAGTACGTGGGCAAGGACTGCGTTTGGGGCTCTAAGTCGGATATGAATGTCTATATGAGCATCGACGACTTTAACGAGCTGTTCGGCAACGACGCCGCCTACTTTAACGGCTATGTGAGCAACGAGAAGCTCGACCTCGACGCGCGCTACTTTGCCGGCGACACCACGCCCGACGACATGCGCGCCGTGGGTGACCAGTTCATCGGTATGATGAGCAAAATGATCGGCATGATGGTTGGGCTTGCGGTGTTCATCTTCTTGCTGTTTATGTACCTGCTGACCAAGGCTGTGATCGACCACAGCGCCCGTTCGATCAGCTACATGAAAGTCTTTGGCTATCGCGATGGCGAGATTTCGCATCTGTACATCCGCTCGATCACGCTGTGCGTGGCGGCGTCACTCGTGCTGAGCCTGCCGGTCATTATTGGCTCGCTCACGGCCATCTTCCGTTCGATGCTGCTCGCCTATAACGGCAATATCGAGATCTACGTGCCCGCTTGGTCCATGGCGGCGTGCGTGGGCATTGGCTTTGCGACCTACCTGGTCGTGGCGCTGCTACACACGCGCTCCATCAAGCGCGTCAGTCTGGCCGAAGCCCTCAAAGTCCAAGAGTAGTCGTTAAGAACGTCCCCAATGACAAGGTGTCGCGCTTGACTTTAACTCTGCTTTAACTGGTACCATCCTCTTATGTCTGTAACGCCATATAGACCGAGGGGATAGATCTATGACCGCAACTGCACCCGCAGCACCCGCTAAGGTGTACTTCACCAACTTGCGCACGCATGCTCGCGAGAGCCAGCTCGACAAGCTCAAGCGCCTCATCCGTCACGCCGGAATTGAGCAGATCGACTTTGAGAACAAGTTCGTTGCTATCAAGATTCACTTTGGCGAGCTGGGCAACCTGAGCTTTTTGCGCCCCAACTACGCCCGCGCCGTCGCGGATGTCGTCAAGGAGCTGGGCGGCAAGCCCTTCCTCACCGACTGCAACACGCTCTATGTCGGTAGCCGCAAAAACGCGCTCGAGCACATCGATACCGCCTACCAGAACGGCTTTACCCCGTATGCCACGGGCTGCCAGATCATCATCGCCGACGGCCTCAAGGGTACCGACGAGGCGCTCGTCCCGGTCGAGGGCGGCGAGTACGTACACGAGGCCAAGATCGGTCAGGCGCTCATGGACGCCGATATCGTGATCAGCCTCACCCACTTTAAGGGCCATGAGCAGGCCGGCTTTGGCGGTGCCATGAAGAACCTGGGCATGGGAGGCGGCAGCCGTGCCGGCAAGATGGAGCAGCATGCCGCCGGCAAGCCGAACGTCACGACCGAGCACTGCGTTGGCTGCCGTGCCTGCGAAAAGATCTGCGCGCACGACGCCGTCTCGTTCAACGACACCCGCGAGCGCGAGCTTGCCAGCGGCGCTACTCGCACGGTGCACGTGGCCACCATCAACCACGATCGCTGCGTGGGCTGCGGCCGCTGCATCGGCGTGTGCAACCAGGACGCCATCAAGCCCGGCTATGAAGCCGCGGCCGACGTGCTCAACTGCAAGATCGCCGAGTACACCAAGGCCGTCGTCGACGGCCGCCCGAACTTCCATATCTCGCTTGCCATGGATATCAGCCCCAACTGCGATTGCCATCCCGAAAACGACACGCCTATCGTCAACGACATCGGCATGTTCGCGAGCTTCGACCCGGTCGCCATCGACCAGGCCTGCGCCGATGCCGTCATGGCATCCGAGCCGCTGCCCAACACCGAGCTCACCGATAGCGCGGCCAAGATGGAGCACAATCACGAGCATCTGGAGGGCGAGCAGGCGCGCGACCCCTTCTGCATCACGCATCCCGACACCGACTGGCGCGCGTGCATCGCGCACGCCGAAAAAATCGGCCTGGGCACGAGCGAGTACGAGCTCATCGAGGTCAAGTAGCGCCTAGCTATTGGACAAAACAAGCGCCTTTGTAGCGCTAGTTGAGCAAAAACCGCCCGTGAGCACAGCGCCCACGGGCGGTTTTTCAGAAGTGCGGTGAAAAATCGAATACCGCCGACCACAAACCGTTTTTTGGCAACAAAACCCCTGATAAATTGTTGGTAAAACTGTGGTCTGGTTGGGCTTCCCGCGATTTTCCCCGCACTTCCGAAAACAGGGGGTCAGATAGACCAGTAAACCGTACTATTTGCCTAAAAATACTCGTCGAGGAAGTTGTTGACTGTGCTCCAGTAGAGCTCGGGGTCAATTTGCGCGCTCTTGGCGTGGGTGGCGCCATGGATGGTGAGCTTTTGCTTGACCTTGCTGGCGCACGCCTCGTAGTTTTGGTCGAGCATGTCGTACGGCACAAAGGTGTCCTGGTCGCCGTGGATAAACAACATGGGAACCGTCGCGTGTTTGAGTTGCTCTACGCTGCTCGCCTTATGAAAGTCATAGCCCGCGCGCACGTTGCACACCAAGTTTGCTACATCGAGCAAGGGAAAGCTGG
>CABSYS010000015.1:0-12609 GCA_902482045.1 uncultured Collinsella sp. | reverse complement strand
TACACCTATTAAGTCGTCGGCAGCGTCAGATGTGTATAAGAGACAGGGCGTACACGCCGTAATCCTCGATGTGTGCATCGAGTTCCTCGTCGCTCATGCGGTCGAGGTCGGCACCGGTGATAGCCTGGCTGCGATCGGCGACGATGCCAAGCTGCTTGGCGATGGCCACGGCGGTGTCGATGTGGTCGCCCGTGATCATGACGGTGCGGATACCGGCGTCGTGCGCCTCGCGGATAGCGTCGGCCACCTCGGGACGGACCGGGTCGATCATGCCGGACAGGCCGCAGAAGACCAGGTCATGCTCGAGCGCAGCGGGGCTGCAGTCGGCGGGAACCTCGGCGTAGGTGCGGCTCGCCAGCGCCAGCACGCGCAGGGCCTCGTCGGCCATGGCCTTGTTGGCTGCCACGAGCTCGGCACGACGCTCCTCGGTCAGGGGCACAACCTTATCGCCCTCGTAGATATGGGTGCACAGGCCGATTACCACGTCGGGCGCGCCCTTGGTGTACTGCTCGTACTCGCCGTCCAGGGTCTCGACGACCACGGACATCATCTTGCGGCCCGAGTCGAACGGGGCCTCGCCCACGCGCGGGTGCTCGGCAGTCAGGCCAGTAAGACCAGCCTTGCCGGCATCATTGACGAGTGCACACTCGGTCGGCTCGCCCACGGCCTCGCCCAGCTCCTCGTCCCACTGGGCATCGGAGCACAGCGCCATGCCGGCCAAGAACTTCTCCTTGGGCGCAGCGAGCTCGTGCTTGACGACGGTCATCTTGTTTTGGGTAAGGGTGCCGGTCTTGTCGGAGCAGATGGTCTGTGTGCAGCCGAGGGTCTCGACGGCAGAGAGCTTGCGGATGATTGCCTGGCGCTTGGCCATCTTGGTCACGCCAAGCGACAGCACGATGGTCACGACGGCGACCAGGCCCTCGGGGATGGCAGCGACGGCGAGCGAAACGGCGACCATAAAGGTGTCGAGCAGGGCAGTCGGGTCGGTGAGAACGTTGCCCACGCCGTGACGGATGATGTCGACGCCAAAGATGACGACGCAGATGACGATAACCATGATGGTAAGGATGCGGCTGAGCTCGGCGAGCTTCACCTGCAGCGGCGTGAGCTCTTCCTTGGCCTCGGCCAGGGCGCCGGCAATCTTGCCCATCTCGGTGTTCATACCGGTGCCGACCACGACGGCGCGACCGCGACCGTACACCACAGTGGAGCCCATGTAGCACATGTTCTTACGGTCACCGAGCGGCACGTCGTCGGTGCCAGCGGCGAGCTCGATCACGTTGGTGTGCTTCTCGACCGGCACGGACTCGCCGGTCAGTGCGGCCTCTTCGATCTTCATCGTGGCGCTCTCGAGGACGCGGCAGTCGGCCGGGACGGAGTCGCCCGCCTCGAGCATGATCACGTCGCCGGGGACGAGTTCGGCGCTCGGCAGATGCACGAGCTTGCCGTCGCGCAGCACCTTGGACTGCGCCGCGCTCATCTCCTGCAGGGCCTCGAGAGCCTCCTCGCTCTTGGCTTCCTGGACCACGCCCAGCACCGAGTTGACGATAACGACGAACATGATAATGGCGACGTCGGCAAAGTCGGGCTCGCCCTTGACCATGCCCGTGAGTGCGCTGATGACGGCGGCAACGATCAGCATGATGACCATGGGGTCTGCCATCTGCTCAAAGAAGCGCTTCCACAGCGGCGTCTTCTCGGCTTCCTCGAGCTTGTTAGGGCCTGTCTTGGCAAGGCGCGACGACGCCTCGTCGTTGCTCAGGCCGAGGTTCTCATCGACACCTTGGTCGCTGAGCACCTCCGCCGCGGCGGACAGGTATTCCTTTTGCATATAGAGTCCCCTCCTGGGATTCGGGCCACTCAGCAGATTGATGCCCGATCATAATTCCCAGGAGAAGGGCAAGGGCTCATCAAGGCTGCCGTGCTGAGCGGCAGTTGATAGTGGAGCTATGGTACCCCAAAGCGGCGGGTCTAGCCAAAACATTCCATCTGGAAACACGGCACAGGCGCAACGGTGCAGACAGTGTGATGCTCAAGATTGGTAAAACGTTTTTTCTTCGGCGCATCGTCAAACTGAAATATCGCCCAGATAGCAGCGGTTAGAACGGTTGGTAAAGTTTTTGCATATACCGTTTTTTCGCAAAAAATGAACTTCTAATTCGGCATACGGTCGATTTTTTGGGGTATTCGGTCGGCATTTCGTTATAATCATCTCAGTTTTATTTCTTATGGTTTATCTATCAGCGCAAGACGATGTCAGATGGAGGTCTGAATGTACAAGCGCACCAAGATTGTATGCACCATGGGTCCCGCCTGCGATAGCGACGAGACCATCCGCGAGATGATCAAGGCGGGCATGAACGTCGCCCGTTTTAACTTCTCGCACGGATCCTACGACGAGCACCACGGTCGCATCGAGCGCGTCCGTCGTATTTCCAAGGAGCTCGGTCTGCCCGTCGGCATCCTGCTCGACACCAAGGGCCCCGAGGTCCGCACCGGCCTTTTGGTCGACGGCAAGAAGGTTGCCGTCAAGACCGGCGACAAGATCGTCGTCACCGCTCAGCCCACGTCCGAGGATTTCCACGGCACCGCTGAGCACATCTCCCTCGACTACCTGGCTCTGCCCTCCGAGGTCGAGAAGGGCTCCCTCATCCTGATCGATGACGGTCTGGTTGCCCTCGAGGTCGAGTCCGTCGACGGCCAGGACATGACCTGCGTCGTTAAGAACGACGGCCTGATTGGCGAGCGCAAGGGCGTCAACATGCCCAACGTCAACATCTCTCTGCCCGCCATCACCGAGCGCGATCGTCAGGACATCCTCTTTGGCCTGACCGAGAACATCGACTACATCGCCGCTTCCTTCATCCGTGACGGCGAGTCCGTCCGCGGCATCCGCAAGCTTTGCCGCGAGAACGGTGGCGAGCACGTGACGATCTTCCCGAAGATCGAGTGCGCCCTGGGCGTCGAGAACTTCGACGAGATCCTCGAGGCTTCCGATGGCATCATGGTCGCCCGTGGCGACCTGGGCATCGAGATCAAGCCCGAGCTCGTTCCGCACATCCAGAAGGAGATCATCGCCAAGTGCAACGCGGCCTACAAGCCCGTTATCACCGCTACGCAGATGCTCGACTCCATGCAGCAGAACCCGCGCCCGACGCGCGCCGAGGTTGCCGACGTCGCTAACGCCATCTACGACGGCACCGACGCCGTTATGCTTTCCGGCGAGTCCGCTGCCGGTAAGTACCCGGTCGAGGCCGTCAAGATGCAGGCCAGCATTGCTCTCGAGACCGAGAAGTACCTCCCGGCTCACGCTCCGCTCGAGGTTCCGGCCGATGCTCACGGCACCCGCGTTGTCAACAACGTTGTGGGTATGTCCGCTGTGAACATGGCCACCACCGTTGGCGCCAAGTGCATCACCGTGCCGACGACCACCGGTCGTACCGCTCGCCTGATCTCGCACTTCCGTCCCAACATGCCGATCTGCGCGTTCTCCCGCCACGAGTGGGCCGTCCAGCAGATGATCATGTACTGGGGCGTTATCCCGCACCAGGCCGAGATTACCCAGGGCACCGTCAACGGCACGATCGTCAAGGCGATCGAGACCGCTAAGGAGCTCGGCTACGTTAAGACTGGCGATTTGACCGTCGCTACCGCCGGCGATCCCCGTATGAGCGTCCAGCTCGAGGACAAGGTCTCCTCGACCAACGTCGCTTACGTCGCTCAGGTGCGCTAAATCGCACTTGCAAGCAGATTTGCATTGCAAAGGGCCCGGAAGGCATTGCCTTCCGGGCCCTTTTTCTGTGCCAATGCCGGCGCACGGCAAAACACGCACTCATTTCTTTACCAAAAGCGCGAAATCCACCCTTCGAGGCCCAAAAATAAAGTCCCAAGCGCTAAAAGTGTTCGCCCGGTGGAAAACCCACACCTCACGCAGGGCTGATAAATCGTTTTAGCAAAGTCCAAATCGACCGCGTTTTCGGAAGTGCGGGGAAAAATTGCTTACCCCCGAGCACAAGCCCTTTTATTTCAACAAAACCCCTGATAAAGTTGGCTCAAATACCGCTTGTGCTTTGCCTGTTTGTCTTTTTCCCCGCACTTCCGAAACCGATAGCTTTTCTAGCCCAAACTACGCTCAAACGATCGGATCGCTATGTCATTTCTTGCCTGCGGACCCACGGCTTTTCAGTACTATCGCATCCCGCCCCAGATACTGGGACTCTATCCGGCAATCCTGCCGCCTGACCATGACCATCGCTTGGTGCATTACTCAAAACAGCCAGTATTTAAAGACTTGCTCGGCACACCAGTTTGGAGATTCGTGGGCGAAAGAAAACAGCGCGCGAACGGAAAGCTATTTCACAGCCGTCTGCTAACCCAAGAGCCGCCTCCTGGGTCGTTTAGGCAGACTGAACATGGGTTTGATGTCACGTCGCCTGAGTTTACGCTACTCAACCTTGCTACGCAGGTCTCCCGCAACCAGCTACTTATGGCGTGCTACGAGATGTGCAGCTCGTTTGCTGTGTTTACGCCCTGCGAGCGTACACAACAACAGCTCGATGAAGCTATTTCGCTTAAGCTCATTCCACCCAACTGTGGCTGGGAGCGTGTTGTCGACACCAAAGGCAATGGCACCAACTTGTGGAATCGCACGCCGCTTCTTTCCGCAGCGGATATCGCCGCGTTCACCAAGCAGGCCGCAGGCCTGCGCGGCGTTAAACAACTGCGCTGGGCGGCCGAGCACATGACGGGGCAGACCGCCTCGCCCTTCGAAGTACAGACTTCCATGCTTGTCTCGCTCCCCCGCAACGAGGGCGGCATGGGCATCAACATCGCAAACAACGTGCGCATCCCACTCAGCGACGCCGCGCGCTCACTGTATGACAAAACCTGCTGCTACGCCGATATCTTCATAGAGAGCAACATCGACAGCATGGGCGTCATTTTGGAATGCCAAGGCCGCTCCGCCCATGACAGCGAAGCCGCAAGTCTCTCCGATGCCGAGCGCACCACCGCCCTCACAAGCATGGGCTATGACGTTATCCAGATAACCTATGAGCAAATCAAGGACACGAAGAGCTTTAACAACATCGCCGAGCTCATTCATAAAAAGGCGGGGCTCCCCTACATCCCAAAGACCGATCAGGAACGCACCGCCGCAGAAACCCTGCGACGGGAGCTGTTGGTCAATTGGGATGAACTGTTCTCCGTTAAGCCGGCCGGCTAGCAGCTAGCGATCAGAGGGACTGCGGGAACGTCAGAAGCGGCAACGCGAGCCGCAAAGCCCGCTTCGGTCAGCTCGATGACCTCGGTAAACGTTGCGTCAAAGAATTTCTCGGTCAGCAGGCGGTACGGCGGATGATCGGGCTCGCCGGGGTTTTCGCGTACAATCTCGTGCATGACGCCGATGGTCTTGAGCACATACTCCTTATGGATGGGATACTGCCCAAAACGCGTCGCAGCGGTATACAGGCGATCGGTCGCACGCGGGATGGAAACAATGCCCAGCGTCTTGCCAAACCAGTCAAAGTCGCCTTGCTTTTTAATGCGGAACTCCTCACACGGCTTGCCGCCATGCGCCTCCAGGTACTGATTCACACGCGTATTCCAAACCGTGTCGGCCACCAGATGCGACCAGACGCCCAGTGTTAAATCGAGCAGCGACTGCGCCACATCTTCGGACGCAAGCGAGAACTCACAGGCGCCGGGACCGGCAACCGGCTCGGCATCCTTGTAACGCTGGGGATAGTGCACGCGGTTCAGCCGCTCGCGTTCCTCGATAATCGAGGTCGCCGCGGCCGGCGCACCGGTGGGCGAACTTTTAAGCAACGGTGCCACATAGGTATCCCAGAACTCATGCTCACGAGGCTTAGGGATGGGCTCAGGCTTGGCAAAGTGCGTAATGCGGTACGGGATGGGATCGGCGATGCCAGGGACCATATAGCCCACGAAGATATCCGGAACCACGCAGCCAAACAAAAAGGCATTGCGGTCGCGCACGCTCTTGGCAAGCGCACCGGTGCGCTCCAGCAAACGCTCCGTCTGAGCGATATGAATGTTCCAGCTTGGCATAGCCACCCCCATAAAAACCTGGATAACTATACCATCACGGCAAAGCCGCGCGGGCGGCTACGCACGCTCTACGCAGCAACTAGTCCGTAGCACCGCTTTCGGTTCCATACGACGGCGAAGGCGCCTCGACCACATGGTGATATCGATCGATATAGATTGCACGGGCACCCAAGCGTCGCACCAAATCTTGGTGATGTGTGCTCATCAAGACCGTCTTACCCGCCGCGACGTAGGCCAGCAAGAAGTTGACCACAATGTCGCATGAATCCTCGTCGAGCCCATTGGTAGGCTCGTCGAGAACCAAGATATCCGGGTTCATCGACACCACCGCAGCCAGCGCAACGCGCTTCTTTTGCCCACCCGAGAGCTGATAGGGAGAGGCGTCGGCAAGGTCGGCAACCTGGAACAGCCCCATGGCATCGCGGACGCGGCGCTCGAGCTCGCCCGTCGGCAGCCCCATCTGCGCGGGACCAAAAGCGACCTCCTCGCCCACCGTGGCGCAAAAGAGCTGCGCGTCGGCATTCTGGAACACAAAGCCAACGCGCTGATGAAAACGCTGAGCGGCCGCGGAATCCTTTAGAAACGCCGCATCGATCACATGCCCGTCAAACAGGTATGTCCCTGCGTCTGCGAGTTCAAGGCCGTTAATAAGGCGCATAATCGTCGTCTTACCACAGCCGTTGGGACCGAGCAGGGCAACGAGTTCACCACGATCGACCTGCAGCGACACGCCATCGACAACCGTATGCCCCGCATAGGAAAACACCACGTCGCGAAACTCGATGAGCGGCGTGGTCTCGGCGCCAGCAGCACCGCTCGCGCCCGCCGCATTATTCATATCGATCGTCAAAACGTCGCCCTTCCCTATTTGCATCCCCAGCCGGAACCAGCAGCGCCTACAGCACCGCGCATAACACTGCCAGCAGCGCCACGCCGGCCGCATAAACCGCATCGCGCCAGCCAAACCCGGCGCGTGCGGGCGCCGGATACGCGCCGGCAAAGCCGCGGCAAAGCATAGCCTCGTCCATCGCGCGGCTGCATTCCATCGCCTTGATAAACGTCATGCCCATGATACCCGCCAGCGAGTCGGTGCGCGAAAAACCCGCAGGCGCACGACCCACGCTGCGCAGCATGACCGATTCGCACAGATTGTGCGCCGTGCGACCCAGCACCTCGATGTGCTTGAGCGCCATATCAAACGTAAAGATAACTTCGTCGGGTAGATGCAGCATCTTGAGCGCCGCCGACATGCGGCTCCAGGTAAGGGTCCACGAAACGCCCAGCACCAGCGACACATTAATGAAGGTCTTGATCGCGATCTTGAGCATGGCGCCCGTGGCAGACGCGCCCAGCAGCAGGGCAGGCAGCGCCAAAACCACGGCAAACCCTGCGGCGCCGAGCGCCGGCACAAAGGTCGCGCGTAGCCCGCGCACCGGGCGCACCGCGACCAGCACCAACACGATCGCCGCCATCAGCATCAGATACAGCGGGCTTTGCGTCAGACACACGCACAGGACGCAAACGAACATCCCCACCAGGCGCACCGGAGCCGAAACGCAAGAAAGGGCGCGGTCGACCATCGACCCGCCCTCGTGCGCGCCTCCACCCAGGCGAACCCGCTCAAGCAGGCTCGCCAGGTGCAGGACATTCTTTTGCATCACACGATGCCGAGCCCCCGCGGGCTCGTAACGCTGCTCGACCGCAAGCCAGCTAGGCAGCTCGGCTATTGCCATGAGCACCGCTTTCCTTGACCGTCAGCGAGACCAGGCGGAATACGATGGTAAGCACCGCCACGCCAATCACGCCCGAAAGGATATACATGGCAGCCTGGCCGGCAAAGCCAAGACCCTGCTCCTCGGAATAGGCCTGAAGATAATCGCCCGTGGGCAGTGTATCGGCAAACGTCGGAGCGTCGAGACCGACCGAAGCCTGCAGGCTGTCGTCGCCAGCCTCCTGAACGGCGGTCGCGGCGCCCTCGGCGTCCCACTCGCCCCAGGCGTCACCGGTGGCCAGCAGGCCAAGCGGCGTGGCAACGACAAGCACGGCGACCAGAATGAGCGTGGGAACCAGCGAGGTCTTCTTGGCAGCAGCGCCCTCGGCGTCCAGCAGGCCGTCGGAAGCCTCGGGGCCGACGATAACGCTCGGCGCCGTCTTCTTAATGAAACCGTAGATGGCGGCCGTCGCCACGCCCTCAATGACACCGGCGACCAGCATATGCGGGATCAACATGGCCGGAATAGCCACAGACAACGGGAAGGGGCAGTACAGCGGAGCGCCCGAAGCATTCATGAAGAGCATCGGCTGAATACCAAACTCGATTGCCGCGCACAGGGCCGCCAGGCACAGGCCGACCCAGCCGCTTACGATGGCCGAAACCGAGGTGCCCCAGCTCTTGTCGTGCAAACGGCTATTGAGCGCGCGGAACACGATAGCAGCGGCAAACGGCAGCACGAAGGCCATGTTAAAGCAGTTGGCGCCAAAGGACAGGATGCCGCCATCGCCAAATAGCAGCGCCTGCAGCGCCAGCGCGACCGAGACAGCGATAGCCGCGGCCTCGGGGCCCAGCAGCAGCGCGATGAGTGCGCCGCCGACGGCGTGACCCGTGGTGCCGCCGGGCAGCGGCACGTTAAACATCATGAGCAAAAAGGAGAACGCAGCGCAGATGCCCAGGAAAGCCATGTGCTCGCGATCGAGCGTGGCGCGCACCTTCTTGATGCAGTGAACCCAAACGGGCACCATCGCCACTGCCATGACGGCATCGGTCTGCGGAGACAGATAATTATCTGGAATGTGCATGTACGCCTCCCGGTTGTCGGCGCACAGAATTGCAACGCCGCTTAAATCGCCTGGTCAGTGTTACGTATTGTCAGATTCGTAACACGCCGCGGGCTATCATAGCAAAACGGCGCGCTGCCGACAAAGCAGCACGCCGTTATGTAATGCGCGTGTCATATATACAGGATCAACGGTGCCTTATACCGAACACCGCGGTCACGCGGAGTCCACAGCAACCGCCATCAGGCCCTACGCTCCCAGCGCAAGCCCTATCCGCGGACCTCGCCGTTTACGCCCTTGCACACCTTGGTGACGATCTTCTGGTGCGCCTTCTCGACCTCTTCGCTGGTGAGCGTGTGATCGTCGGAGCGATACGTAAGCGCGAAGGCCATGGACTTTTTGCCCACGCCCACGCGGACCGGATCGCGATAGACATCGAACAGGCGCACGCCCTCGAGCAGCTTGCCGCCGGCGCTGGTAATGCGGCGCTCAAGATCCTCGCAGGTCACGGAGTTGTCGACCACGATAGCAAGGTCGTGTTCAACAGCCGGGTACTGCGAGAACTCGCGGTAGTTCTCCTGGTTGCGGGCACCCTTGATCAGCTTATCCAGATCGAGCTCAAAGGCAACGACGACCTCGTCGATGCCCATAGCCTCGCGCGCCTTGGGGTGAATCTCGCCGACCCAGCCCAGCACGGTGCCGCCGGACAGAACCTCGGCCGCACGACCCGGCTGCAAGAAGGCATAGCCCTCTCCCTCGACGGGACGGAAGCGAACCTTCTCGATGCGCAGCTGGGCAAGCAGCTCCTCGACAATGCCCTTGCCAAAGAAGAAGCGCAGCTTGCGGTACTTCATGCTCCAGGACTGCTCGCTCCACTGGCCCGAGAGCACACCCGCCACGGACTTGGTCTCCTTGGGCAGGCTGGCGTTCTCGCGACCGTGGAACAGGCTGCCGACCTCGTACAGGTGCACGTTGGCCGTTCCGTGCGCCTCGTTGTAGGCCACGGACTGCAGCAGGCCCGGCAGCAGCGAACGACGCATCTCGGTCTGCTCGGCTACCAGCGGGTTCATGAGCACCACGGGGCAGCCGCGGCCCTCGGTGGACATGCCGATCTTCTCCAGGTCGCCCGGGGCGGCAAAGCCAAAAGTCGTGGTCTCGTTGAGGCCGCAGGCGCGCAGGATCTCGCCGACCTTACGGGTGAGCTTCTGCTCGCGGGTCAGGCCGCCAATATGGTTCTTGGCAGCCGGGATGGTCGCTGTCACGCGGCCCATGCCCCACAGGCGCAGGACCTCCTCGATCAGGTCAATCTCGCGCGGCAGGTCGGGGCGGAAGCTCGGCGGAGTGACCATAAAGTCCTCGCCGTCGCGCTCGACGGTGCAGCCCAGACGGGTGAGCGAACGCTCGATAAAGTCGGGCTCGATGTCGGCACCGCAGATGGCATGCACGCGGGCCAGGCGCAGCTTGATGCTGTCGATGGTCTTGGGCGCGGGGAAAACGTCGACATAGCCGGGAGCAACCTCGCCGCCGGCGATCTGTTCGATGAGCGCGCACGTGACGTTGGCGACATCCACGCAGCCGGTCTCGTCGACCTGGCGCTCAAATCGAATGGAGGCATCAGAGATCAGCGACAGGTCGCGGCTGGTGTGCGAGGTGCGACCGGCGTTGAAGCAGGCGCTCTCGACCATCACATCGACGGTATCGTCCTCGATCTCGGAATCTATGCCGCCCATGACGCCGGCCAACGCCACAGGGCGCTCGCCGTCGGTGATGAGGCCCATGCCGGCGTCGAGCACACGCTCCTCGCCATCGAGCGTCGTGAACTTCTCGTCCTGCTGGGCGGCGCGAACCACCACGCGACGGTGGCCATCGCGCTCGGCAAAGGTGTCGAGGTCAAAGGCGTGCAGCGGCTGGCCGGTGAGCATCATCACGTAGTTGGTGATGTCGACAATGTTGTTGTGCGGACGCACGCCCAAGGCGTTGAGGCGCTTGACCATCCAGTCGGGCGAGGGGCCGACCTTCACGTTGCGCACGATGCGGGCGACATAGCGGTCGCACAGGCCCTCGTCGGCAATCTCGACGGAAAGCTCGTCGTCGGTCGCGCGGCCGGTCTCGGCCTTGATGGTGGGCAGCTCAACGTGGAAATCGCGATCGAAGATGGCGCCGGTCTCGCGGGCCATGCCGATCATGGACAGGCAATCGGGACGGTTGGGCGTGATCTCGCAGTCGAGCACGGTGTCGCTCGAGCCCACGTACTCGGCAAACGGCATGCCGCAGGGCGTATCCTCGGGCAGGATCATGATGCCGGAGTGGTCGCCGCCCAGGCCGAGCTCGCGCGCGGAGCAGTTCATGCCCATGGACACGACGCCGCGAAGCTTGCTCTTCTTGATCTTGACGTCGCCGGGCAGGACGGCGCCAATCATAGCCGTGACGATGTGGTCGCCGGCCTCAAAGTTCTGCGCGCCGCAGACGATCTGCAGCGGAGCAGGGTTGCCGTCGGCGTCGAGATTCTTGTCGCCCACATCGACCGAGCACACATACATGTGGTCGCTATCGGGGTGCGGGGTCTTGGTGAGCACCTTGGCGGTCACCACGTGGTCGAAGGACTCGCCCACGGTGTCGATCGCCTCGACCTCGGTGCCGGTACGGATATATTCGTCCGAAAGGGTCTTGGGATCCTCCGGAATATCGATCATGGTCTTGAGCCAGTCGTAAGAAACGCGCATGTAGCTCTCCTAGTTCTTAATCTCCGCAGAGGGAGGAATATCAAATGAAGACGTTCGCCTTAGGGTTGTCCAGGTGCCCCAGGTTGGCGTGAAAGAGGAGCGACGCGTACTAAAGGTACGCGAGCGACGGTTTGAACGCCAAGATGGGGTGCCTGGGCAAGCCTAAAATTGGTTCAGGAAGCGCATATCGCCCGTCATCAGGGTTCGCAGGTCCGGCAGGTCGTAGCGTAGGGCCGCGACGCGCTCGGCGCCAATGCCAAAGGCGAAGCCGGTGTACTTCTCGGGGTCGATGCCGCAGTTAATCAGGACGTTGGGGTCGACCATGCCGCAGCCCAGGATCTCGATCCAGCCGCTGTGCTTGCAGAAGTTGCAGCCCTTGCCGCCGCACACGTGGCAGCTCACGTCCACCTCGCAGCTCGGCTCGGTGAAGGGGAAGAAGTGCGGGCGGTAACGCGTCTTGCGGTCCTCGCCAAACATGCACTTAACAAAGTAGTCGAGCGTGCCCTTGAGGTCGCCAAAGGTGATGCCCTCGTCGACGACCAGGCCCTCGATCTGGTTGAACTGCGGCAGGTGGCAGGCATCGGCCGTGTCGGGACGATAGACGGTACCCGGGCAGATCATGTAGATGGGCGGCTTTTGCGACTCCATGGTGTGGATCTGCACGCCCGAAGTCTGGGTGCGCAGCAGTACGTCGGACTCACCATGGGCATGCGCCTCGGGGTGCGCGACGCTGCCGGGGTTGTTGTCGACCACGTAGAAGGTATCGCGGGCCGAGCGGCTCGGGTGATCCATGGGAGCATTGAGCGCAGTGAAGTTGTAATAGGAGGTGTCGACCATGGGGCCGGACTCGACGGTGTAGCCGATGCCGCAGAAGATGTCCTCGGCCTCCTCGATAATCTGCTTGATCAGGTGCTGGTGACCGATCTGCGGACGGATGCCCGGCAGCGTGATGTCGACGGCCTCGTGCTCGAGCGCGTGCTTGAGGGCGGCAGCCTTCATCTCGGTGGCTGTCTCTTATACACATCTCCGAGCCCACGAGACA
>CABSYS010000014.1:0-12761 GCA_902482045.1 uncultured Collinsella sp. | reverse complement strand
CAGCGTCAGATGTGTATAAGAGACAGGCGCTGTAGGAGGCGACGTCCTCGTAGGAATCGGTCAGATAGGCGTCGATGCCGATGGTCGTGTTGACCAGGTCGTCAAGGCTGTCAAGCTCGCCGTTCGAGAACGTGAATTCCTCGGTGGCGTTGGTGCCGGGCATCAGGTGAGCCGAGAACCAGGGGTCTTTCATGGTGCCGTTGACATTGGTCTTGCCGGAGGGAGCGTAGAAGGTCAGGTCCTTGTCGCTCTTGTTGGTGATGTTAACGACAAAGCCGATGTCGCCCCAGTCGTCCTTGAACTTCTCGGTGATGGTGATGGTGCACAGGTCGTCATCGGCGACGGTGACGGCGGGGGAGATTTCGACGCTCTGAACATCGTCGTCTTCGACGGCCTCATCGATCTCCTCTTCCTTCTCGGCCGCCTCGCGATCCTTCTTCACCGTACCGGACAGATCCTTGTCGGACTTGGTAAAGATGAGCTTGTCGCCGTCCACCTCGAGGACGAGCTTGTCGTCCTTGAGCTTCAGGTCGTGCGACTCATCTTCGGCGGTAATCGTTACGGTGGTGGCGTCCTTGGTCTCCCATTTCAGGTCGGCGACCTCAAGGAACATGTCGAGGACGCCCGTGCCGTCTTCGTCGAGGATCAGGATACAGTTGAGGCCCCACTCCTTGAGCATATCCATGTACTCATCGGTGAGCTCTTCGCCGTCCAAGGTTCCACCCGAGTACTGCCAGCTGCCGACAAAGTTGGCCTTGGGGTCTTTGCCGCCGCCGCTGCAGCCCGTCAGGGCAAAGGCGAGCGCCAGGATGCATGTCAGGAATGCGAGTACGGACTTTTTGAACGTTGTCTTCATGGTGTCCTCCTTTATCGAACGAAACCCATAGAAGCAAATGCGGGGGTGGCGGACCTCCCCGCCAATTACCAGATAGAGGGGTTAGGGCCTGGGCGTTCCGCAGTTGCTGCAGAACTTGCCGCCGTTTTCGCTGCCGCAGTTGGGGCAGAACCACTTGGCCGGCGCCGGGGCAGGTGCGGGGCTGCCGCACTCGGAGCAGAACTTGCCGGTGTTGGTGGCGCCGCAGCTGCAGGTCCATGCGCCGGCCGCAGGTGCGGCGGGAGCCGGTACGGGAGCGGGTGCCGGAGCCGGCTGCGGGGCGGCCTGCTGCTGTGCCTGGCCGGCGGCGAACAGCTGGCTGGCGTTCATGCCGCCCATGCCACCTGCCATGCCCATGCCCATAAAGCCGGCCATAGCGCCGTTGGGGTTGGCGGCTGCCGCCCGCATCGCATCGCTCTGGGCGCTGGCGATGTTGGCGGCTGCCATGGTGGGATCGCGCATGACCGCGGCCTTCTGCAGGTCCTTGATCATCTGCTCGTCCTCTTGCGAAGCGGCGATGGAGTTGACGCCAAAGCTCACGATCTCGACACCGCGCAGGTCGCGCCAGTCGGCCGAGAGGATCTCGTTGAGCGCGCGGGCGAGTTCGGTGGTGTGGCCGGGGATGGCGCTGTAGCGGATGCCCATCTCCGAGATCTTGGCAAAGGCGGGCTGCAGGGCGGTGAGCAGCTCGGACTTAAGCTGGCTGTCGATCTTATCGCGCGTGTAGCTATCGGTCACGTTGCCGCACACGTTGGTGTAGAACAGCAGCGGGTTGGTGATGCGGTACGAATACTCGCCGTTGCAGCGCACGGAGATGTCGACATCCAGGCCAATGTTGTTATCGACCACGCGGAAGGGCACGGGCGAGGCGGTGCCGTACTTGTTGCCGATGATTTCCTTGGTGTTGATGAAGTAGACGCGTTGGTCCTTGCCCGCGTCGCCGCCAAAGGTAAAGCGGCTGCCGATATTGGCGAACGTCTCCTTGATGGAGTCGCCCAGGTTGCCGCTAAAGACGCTCGGCTCGCTGCCGGTATCGAAGACGAACTCACCGGGCTCCAGCGCGACTTCGATGATCTTGCCGTTTTGCACCACGAGCATGCCCTGGCCGTCGTTGACGGCGATGACCGAGCCGTTGGAGATGACGTTGTCCTCGCCGCGCGTGTTGGAGCTGCGGCCACCGGTACGTTTGCTGCCCTTGCAGGCCAAGACGTCAGCAGGCATCGATTCGCAGTAGATAAATTCCTTCCACTGGTCGGCCATGACGCCGCCGGCAGCTCCCAATCCAGCTTTCAAGAGTCCCATGGTAATCTTCCTTTCTCGTCAAAGGCCGGGTGGTATTGGTCAGAATGGTTAATCGTCCTTGTTGTCCTTCATGACAACGGTGGTCTCGGTGTGGCTGAAGGTGTCGTGCTTCTCGGTCAGGTCGAGCTCGCCACAGTAGCAATCGGCGTGGGTGGCCTCGTTGGCCGTCTTGAGCTGGCCCACGAGCAGCACGTCTGCGATGACCACGATGATCAGCGGCGCGACGATGTTGATGAGGATGCCCTCGACATCAAAGGTGAGGAAATCCGGATTGAAGGCATTCCCACCCATAAAGAGAATCTGGGAGAGGACAAACCCGATCACAAAGAACAGCACCGAGGCGATGGCGAGCTTGGGCTTGGAACAGGGGAGCTCGCCGACCATGCGACCGGTCTGGCCGTTCATGGCAAACAGATAACTCTTGCCGTTCCACGAGGTGGAAAGCATCCACACGGGGAACAGGGCGTAGTTGCTGTCTTCCCAGGTGTAGTCGAGCTGCTTGCTTTCGACCGTGGCATCGTCATATTCGTCGACGACGGTCTCGCGCAGGGCCGAGATCGTGCTCTCTTCCATGCGGCGCTCGGCACGCGCCTTGCAGGTCTCGCAATCCTCGTCGTAGCGGTTGGCGATGTAGCCGGGCATATACGCGACCGAAAACGGGCGCAGCGCGTCGTAGCCAAACGGCTCGATGGCGTCCATGTGGCCGTCGGGCATCTTGGACGATCCGTCGACGGGCACGCGCTCAAACGAGATATTGCCTTTACGGTAGGCGTCGTAGTGGTCGGTGGTCGTGACGGTGCGATCGGATTCCTCAGTCACGGTCTCGTTGGTCGCATCAAAGCACACTTCCCCGTCAACGCGGGCGCCGTAGAGCCAAAACGGCACGTAAACGCCTTGGACTTCGTCGATATGGTTGCCGGTGACAAAGCTCTTGGGCAGCAGGATCTTGCCCTTGTAGTGCTCCTTGAGTGCGGCCGTGACATCGTCGCGTCCGAGCTTAAACGGGATCACCAGGTCGGGCGAGAAGTCGCCCGAGAGCTGGCCAGGTGCCACGGCGGGGTTGCCGCAGTACGGACAGGTGGTGACGGCGACGGTGCCGTCCGAGATCAGTTCGGCACCGCACGACGAGCAGATGTAACCGGCGTTTTGGGCCAGCTTCTGCACGGCATCGTCGACGGCGGGCTTGGGAGCCGCGGCTGCCGCATCGGCTTTGGCATCGGCCTTGTCCTGGCGCTCGCGATAGAGGGCCTCGACTTCTTCGACTTCAAAACGCGAATCGCAGTAGTCGCAGACGAGCTTTTGCTCGGCACTGGCAAAGTGAAGGGGGCCGCCACACGCGGGGCACTGATAGTTGACGCTCTCGAAGGCCATGATCGGTCCTTTCCGTGCCGGAGGCTATGCGCCGATGGCGCCGCCGCAGTATTCGCAGCGCCCGCTGGCATCGGGAATGGTGGTGGCTCCGCAGAAGGGGCAGGTGACCGCGGTCTTGGGGGCCTTAGCGGCCACGACGCTGTCGCGCGTTTCCTGACGCAGCTGCACCAGCGCGTCGCGGACCTCGGTTGCCTGGCGCTTGGCCTCGCGATATTCGATGGATCCGCGCTGCTCGATGGTGGAGTCGTTCACGCGCAGGTTGATCTCGGTAAAGTACGGCGTGTTGACGTGGATGGTCAGATTAAAGTCGTAATCCAGGTCGTAGCGCGGCGGGTTGTAGCTCTCGCGCTCGCCGTCCTTGGTCTCGCGATAGATCTCGGTCCGATGCTCGTCGATATCCATATCGCAGCCGAGTACCTGCGAGAACTCGATGATATCGGGATTGGCGTCGCGCCAGCGGCTCTGCGAGGTAATGATCAGCAGGCCCGCGTCTTCGTCGAGCATGATGTTGGTGCGCCCGGCAGAGAGCGTGCGCGTGGGGTTGAACGACGCCAGGCGCTCGGCATTGGCCTCGCGGTAGGCGAGCTGCTCGCGGATATCGTCCGCGGTGCTGGAACGATAGCCGCCAAAGAAGGGGGAGAGCTTGCCGACGCACTCTTTGCACAGGTAGCCTTCGTTGATCTTGGTCTTGCCGAGAAGTCCCAGCTCGGTACCGCAAATCGCGCACTCTTTCTTCTCGAACATCTTGTCAAAGAAGCCCATGGCTGCCTCCCATCAACAGGTAGCGTGTGTCACTTTTGATGATGGGGGAGTGCGCGATCTTTCACGATACCCAGACGGCTCAACGAGTCTCCACAACTGGGACACATGGCCCATTTTTGACTAGTCGTTGGGGACACTCTTCGGCCACTCATTGGGGACGTACTTAAATGAGTGGTAGTTGGAGACACTCCTGGCCGAGCTAGAGGTCGCGCGTGTCCCTTCTGGGCCATGCGGCTCAAAATCGCGGCGTGATGTGGACGACTGGGGCCGAATTAGCAGCATTTCGAGTCTGGCTTCGATATTGAGACTGGTTCTTTATTAAAATAAATTTCCAGACAATTGAGCGGATGGGGGTTAACCATGAGGGGCATGGGAGACACAACCGCATATTTGCGTCGGGGCATTCGGGAGATTATATGCCTGGCGCTGTTCTTCTTCACGTTTTTGGCGTGCGAGTATCTTTTTGATGTGCGCATGGTCGAGTTCGTGTCTCCAAACGAGGTCGTTATTTATGAGAGCCTTGTCATCGGCGCGAGCGTGATTGGCTTTTTTGTGCGTCCCATTCTGTACTATCGCCGTCCCCATGCTATCGACGCAACGAGTGACGTCACGGGCGTTTTGCTGGTGGCGGCATTGCTGCTGTTGATTATGGCGGTTCAGGTTGAGGTGGTAATTGCCGGCGGTTTGGTGGCGTGCTGCGCGCTGGGCTACTGCGGATCGACTGCCCATGCAAATTATGCGAGGCGCTTTGCGCGAACGCCCTGCTTGGCGCGCGCCGCCGCACTTTCTTACGCCATGGGCGTTCTGGTGCAGGTTCTCAACCACATGGTGATGCCTGTCGGCATTCCTCAGCAGGCTGTTCTGGTCGTCTGTGCGATCGCGCAGGTGGCGTTGCTCCACGGTGCCCGACGCGCCAAGCTGCGCGACGAGTCCGACCCCAACTTTGAACCCAGTGCTGCCGGGCTTTCGGTAGATGCTCTGGAATATGGCGCCAAGTGGCATGACGATCCCGAGGCAAAGGCGGCATTCCGTCGCGCCGTAGTTCGCCTGACCGTGGCGACGGCGTACCTTTCCAGCGTATTCGCCGCTCTCAACGCGGGCTTCACGACCCTGTATGCTGTCGGAGCCGTCGATTTGGGCGATTGGCCGCGCCTGCTGCTTGTCGTGAGCTCGTTGGTCGCTGGCGCACTATTTGACCTGCACGGCCGCTCGTATATGAATATCGGCATGACATGTGCCGCCATACTGTCCACGCTTTCGTTCTTTGTGCTCATCGTCGATGGTAATGGCGGCAACGAGCTTGCTGCCACGATCATCTTTTATCTGGGCTCGGGCTTCTTTGTGGTGTTCTTTACCACAAAATATGCCGCCGTCTCGCTCTATGCGCGCTGGTCATATTTTTGGCCGTGCATGGGTCGCGTCGTCAACAACGTGTGCTCGATGCTCGTGACGGCGCCGGCAGTGGCGATTATCTCGAGTCAAAACGTGCTGGCTGCGGTCGGTGCGGCGCTCGTGATGTTTGTGGGCATTGCGATTACGCTGCTGGGGCAGTTGGGGCAACGAGCCGATGATGCCGTGATGCAGGATGGCCTGCCGCTTGCCACCGACGATCTTGGTGGGGATCTTGCGCCCACATGCTCCGACCCCGAGCCCGTGGAGGCAGCGGAGCTCACGTCCGATGAACGCCTCGATGCTTTCGTCGCCACCTTTGGGCTTACAGAGCGCGAGCGCGATATTCTTGAGGTATTGGTCGTTTCGGACCAGAGCGTTCAGGACATCGCCACAACGCTTTTCCTTTCGCGCTCCACGCTCTATCGTCACATTTCCTCGATCAACAAAAAGACCGGTACCGCCTCGCGCGTGGCCCTTATCAACTTCTTCTGGTCCTGGACGCCCAAGGACTAGCTAATCTCCCAATAAGTTGCGGTGGAATAGTCCCTAAATTAAAGTCACGGGGCTTTAAACAGGAACTATTTCACCGCAACTGCTGGGGGGATAGACTGCGGCGGCGGCAGAGGCAGCGGTAGCGGCGTTGGCAGCTGTGGTAGTGGCAACGGCAGCTGGCAGGGTGTTTTCCGTCTACTTGCTACAGCAGCTCGCCGTGGCGGGCAATGTAGCGGCACTTTGCCAGCTGGGTGAGCGCGATATAGGCGGTAACGATGCCAATGAGCAGCCCAAAAAAGCTCGTGGGCAGCGGCATGAGGCCGAGCACATCGGCGATGGGGCTTGCCGGCAGCCAGGTGACGAGCACCAGGCCCAGCACGGTAAGAACGCACAATGCGGGCGCGGCGTGGTCGCGCGGGCTCGGCAGATGCGGGGAGCGCAACATGTGGACCACGAGTGTCTGCGACCACATGGACTCGACAAACCAGCCGCTCTGGAAGAGCGCAGCAAAGGTCGCCATACCCGCGACGTCGCCCACGGCGGCAAGCTCGGACCAGCTTGCGTCCACGGCGGCGGGGCACACGACAAAGAAGAGCGCGGCGAAGGTCACGATGTCAAACAGCGAGCTCACGGGGCCCAGCTCGAGCATAAAGCCCTTGATGGACGCGGCGTCCCAGGCACGCGGGCGGGCAGTCCAGGCATCATCGACGGTGTCCCACGGCAGTGCGATGCACACGATCTCGTAGACCAGCGACAGCAGTACCAGCTGCAGGGCGCTCATGGGCAAAAACGGCAAGAACAGGCTCGCGACGGTCACGGACAGCACATTGCCAAAGTTGGAGCTCACCGTGGTCTTGAGGTACTTGAGCAGGTTGCCGTAAGTGCGGCGGCCTTCGATGATGCCGCGCTCGAGCACGCCCAGGTCCTTCTGAAGCAAGATGATATCGGCGGATTCCTTGGCAATATCGACGGCCGAATCGACCGAGATGCCGCAATCGCTCGTACGCATGGCGGCGGCGTCGTTGATGCCGTCGCCCATAAAGCCCACGGTGTGGCCGAGCATCTCGCGCATGACACGTACCAGGCGCGCCTTCTGCAGCGGCGAGAGCTTGGCGAAGAGGTGGGTTTTCTCGGCGCGCTCGGCAAGTTCGGCGTCATCGAGCGCATCGATCTCGGAGCCGAGCAAGACGTTGCTCGCATCGATACCAATCTGCTCGCAGACGGTGGCGGCGACGCGGTCGTTGTCGCCGGTTAGGACCTTGACCGCCACGCCCTTGGCCTCGAGGGTGGCGACGGCGCCCGCGGCACTTGCTTTGGGCGGATCGAGGAAGGCCAAAAAGCCCATCAGCACCATGTCGCACTCGTCGGCGATGCCAAACTCGCCCACGCAGCGCGGATTGGTCTTCTGCGCCACGGCAATTACGCGTAGGCCCTCGGCGTTAAGTCCGGCGATCTGCTTGCGAATCTGGGCGAGCTTCTCGTCGGTGAGCGGCTGAGCGATACCATCGATCTCGACAAAGGAGCAGATCTCGAGCATTTCCTCGGCAGCGCCCTTGGTAACCATCTGAGTTTTGCCTTGGGCGTCGGCGACAACTACGCTCAGGCGACGGCGCGAGAAATCGAAGGGAACCTCGTCGACCTTGGTGTAGCGGTCGCGCAGACTCTGGCCCAGCATAGAATCGGGCATAACGGTCGAGGGCGTCACATCGGCACGGTCGATTACGGCCAGGTCGATAAGGTTTTTGAGGCCGGTCTGGAAGAAGCTGTTCAAAAACGCATGGCGCAGCACGCGCGCGTCCTCGTTGCCATCGGTGTTGAGGTAGCGCTCGAGCACGATGCGGTCTTCGGTGAGGGTGCCGGTCTTGTCGCAGCACAGGACGTCCATCGCTCCGAGGTTTTGAATCGCCGGCAGCTCCTTGACGATAACCTGGCGACGGGCGAGGTCCTTGGCGCCCTGCGACAGGCTCGTGGTCACGATGACGGGAAGCATCTGCGGCGTGATGCCCACGGCCACGCTCGTGGCGAACAGCAGCGCGTCGATGACGTTGCCCTTGGTGGCGGCGTTGATGGCAAAGACGGCCGGCGCCATAACGAGCATCAGGCGCACCAGCAGCATGGAGACGCTCGAGACGCCGCGGTCAAACGCGCTCTTTTCGCCGTGCCCGTTGAGCATCTTGGCGATGCCGCCCAGGTAGGTGTCCGAGCCGGTGGCAACGACAAGCGCCATGGCGGCGCCGTTTTGCACGGAGGTGCCGGTAAAGACGACGTTCTTGCAGGCAGAGAGTGGCAGTGCAGAGCCGTCGGCGCCCTCGACGACGGTGACGGCGGTGGTCTTCTCGACGGCCTCGCTCTCGCCGGTGAGTGCGGACTCGATTACAAACAGATCGCGCGCGGTGATGATGCGGGCATCTGCCGGCACCATATCGCCGGCAGAGAGACGGATTACATCGCCGGGGACGAGCTCGTCGAAGGGGATCTCGATGCGCTCGCCGTCGCGCAGGGCGGTGCAAGTGTTGGAGACCAGGTCCTTGAGGGCCTCGGCCGCATTGCCGCTGCGGGCTTCCTGGATAAACTTCATGCCGCCCGATACCAGCAGCATGGTGCCGATGACGATGACCGTGGAGGGGTCGCGCTGCGGTTCGGGCACGGCGAGCACGTCGATGTAGAGCGAGACCAGTGCGAGCGCGGCGAGGATGCCGGCGAAGGGATCGATGAACGCGTCGGCGATGCGGCGGGCGAGCGTTTTGGTCGTTGCCTCGATGGTGTTGGGGCCGACGGCGTTCAGGCGCTCAGTTGCCTGCTCGACGGTGAGGCCGTTTGCCGTGGCGTCAAGCAGTACGAGGGCGTCCTCGGCACTATGGGTGGCGGCGAATATGGTGTTCTTGGACAGGCCGGTATGAGCGGCAGGGCGCGCCGTGCGGCGGCGCTTGGAGATGGCTTCGAGTACCGTGACGGTTTTGAGCATCAGCATAGGGTCCTCCTTGTTGAGGGGAGTTAGCGTACGTGTCGTATTGAGTTGCAAAAAACCTAGATGTCGCTCACGTCAAGCTCACGAACCACCACAAAGGGGACAGGCACCTTTGTGGGGGGGGGTGACGATCTGCCGGTGGCGTTTATGCGTGTGCGGAGTCCTCGCGGCGTGCCGAGGGCGACATGCAGGTTTTTCGACTAGGACTGCCTTCCATGGCACACCTCCTAAAGGCTGAGCGCAGCGCGCTTTGGGTATCTCGTACCCCTTTTTAATCCGCCCGTATTCTTGATGAGGGGGTTTGACATGTCAACCCCATTGTTCGGAAAACCATTCCCTTTGACAAAGCCTTTACAGAATGCCGTGGCCCCAAAGCGCGCCCGCATCTACGCTTTGCCTGCGCTAAACTGGAAGGTACGTACGCGATTACGAGAGGAGCCCGCATGGAGGCTTACAAGCAAGAGTTCATCAAGTTTATGGTCGAGTCCGACGTCCTTAAGTTCGGCAGCTTTACGCTCAAGAGTGGCCGTCAGTCCCCGTTCTTTATGAATGCCGGCGCTTACGTGACGGGCTATCAGCTCAAGAAGCTGGGCGAGTATTACGCCCAGGCCATCCACGATAACTTTGGCGACGACTTTGACGTGCTGTTTGGGCCGGCCTACAAGGGCATTCCCCTGGCCGTCGTGACCGCGATTGCCTACCACGAGCTGTACGGCAAGGAGGTCAAGTACTGCTGCGACCGCAAGGAGGCCAAGGACCACGGTGCCGATAAGGGCAACCTGTTGGGTTATGAGCCCAAGGACGGCGACCGCGTGGTCATGGTCGAGGACGTCACCACCAGCGGCAAGTCCATCGACGAGACCTATCCCAAGGTTAAGGCTGCTGCCGACGTCGAAATCAAGGGCCTGATCGTGTCCCTCAACCGCTTGGAGGTCGGCAAGGGCGGCGTGACCACCGCGCAGAAGGAGATTGAGGCCAAGTACGGTTTCCCCGTCGCGAGCATCGTTTCCATGGCCGAGGTCGTCGAGACCCTCTACAACCACGAGATCGACGGCAAGGTCGTCATTGATGACGAGCTCAAGACCGCCATCGATGCCTACTACGAGCAGTACGGAGCCCGAGAGTAGTTACGGCGTTTTACCAAACGCCGTAACCGGCCGACGCTGCGCGCCGCCCAGGGCGACAATTTGCCATTCAAAAGGCGAGGCATGACCAGAAGGTCAATGCCTCGCCTTTTTCATGCCAACTTGTTCGCCCTGGACGTCGCTCGCTGTCCGTCCTCTACCTGCGACGTTGTCTTACTCCGGATGGGTAGTCATTGGGGACGTTCTTAAACGACTAGTCGTTGGGGACGTTCTTGTTTGACTAGTCATTTAAGAACGTCCCCAATGACTACTCAGGAACGAGGGTGGATAAGTGTCCGGAAATCCACGCTCGTCACTACTTGAGCCCGGGGAGGCGGGTGTAGGGGAATGAGCGCTCTAGGAATTCGGAGCAGCGGGCGTAGTCTTTGGCGAAGTAACTGCTGGAGAGCGAATCGAGCACGTATTGCACGGCGATGTGGCTCGCGAACTGCGTGATGCGATGCGTCATGCTCTCGTGGCCGCTCACCGTAAGGTAGGCGGCAAAGCCGGGGTGAATGCGCGCGCAATAAGGCGTGCCGATGACGATGACCGGGACATGTCGGCTGCTGAGGATCGGCAGGATATCCTTGAGGTTGGGGGCAAGGCCGCTGTAGGAGATGACGATTGCCGCATGGTCGGGACCCGAGGCGAGCGCCGTTCGCACCTGGGCCTCGACACCGTCGTGACACGTCGCACTTTTACCGGCGGAGAGCAGGCGATCGCGGAACATTCCCGCTGGATAGAGGTTGTGCGAGCCCGTGTAGATGTCGACCTGTCGGGCGTTCGCGATAAGCTTGGCGGCGTGGTCAAGCTGCGTGGGATCAAGCAGCTCCTGCGTTTCGGCCAGCGTGGTCTGGTAGAGCCCCTCCATGCGCTCCATAACCTGCGCAGGCGATACTCAGCTTATCGACCCGCGATGCAAAGGAGATACTCATCCCACGAGTACTACCGGGAAGGGCTCTCGATTCGAGCTCTTACCTTAGCAATTTGGCCATTTGGCACTATAATCACCATAGGCATGCGCATAACGTTGCGCTTAATCAAGAGGAGAAAACGTATGGGTCTGTTTGACATGTTCAAGAAGAAGGCTGAGCCCGCGGCTGCCGCTGCTCCTGCCTCCATCTCTACTTCTGCCGGCGCCGACGTGCTGTGCTCGCCCGTCAAGGGCAAGGTCATCAAGATGGCCGACGTGCCCGATCCCGTCTTTAGCGGCGAGGTGCTGGGCAAGGGCTGTGCCGTGTGGCCCGAGGACGATCTGGTCTACGCTCCCTGCGACGGCAAGGTGACCGTCACCATGGGTCACGCCGTGGGTCTGCAGTCCGATAGCGGCATCGAGGTTTTGGTGCACGTTGGCGTCGATACCGTCAACATGAACGGCGACGGCTTCGAGGGCTTCGTCAAGGCTGACGATGTCGTTAAGGCTGGCCAGCCCATGCTCAAGATCGACCGCGCCAAGATCGCCGCTGCCGGTTACAAGGACTGCGTCGTCGTGGCCGTGTCCAACACCGCCGAGTTCGCCGACGTCGAGCTCGCCGTCGAGGCTGACTCCGCTGTCGCCGCCGGCGATGTCATCGTCAAGGTCGTTCGCAAGTAAGCTGCGGCAACATAAGGGTGTTTTGGGGTGGTCGAATTGTCCGACCACCCTTTTTTATTACAATGCGGCGGAACATTTTATTGCGCGTTGGGCGGACCGGTAAACCGTTCGGACGTTAAATCGAGCCGACTGCGCCTTTGCTTTGCCGGGGGTGTTCGTTAGCGGCTAGTATGGCCTTATTGTTACGACGTGCACCGCGTCGGGAAGCGCGGTGCCGCTTGTTGGGAGGAATGTCATGAAGAAGAAGCTGCTGCTTGCGCCCCTGATGGCTGTTCTGGTCGCGTGCGCGGTTGTGCTTTCCGGCTGCGGAGGTCCTTCGGTTGAGGAGCTCATCACCGAGGATCTTACGACGCAGTTTGACGAGGTCAAGAACGGTGGCGACGACTTCCTCGCCGGCCTGGAAGAGGCTTCGGGCGACGAGTTCGAGCAGCTGGGCATCGATCCCAAGGAGTACGCCAAGAGCTATCTCGAGGGCTTTGACTACGAGATCGGCGACGTGACGGTCGACGAGGACAAGGGCACCGCGACTGCCGAGGTCACCATTACCTGCAAGTCCATGAACCAGATCGTTGAGGATTTTGCCACCCAGTACCAGGAGAAGGTCGCTGCGCTCGATTCGATGCCTTCCGATGACGAGCTGTACAAAATGGCCGGTCAGGTTATGGTCGATGTGACCAAGGCTGCTAAGACCAAGGACACCAAGGTCACCTTCAAGTACTCCTGTAATGACGACGGCGAGTGGTCTGCCGACGATTCCGCAACCAACGAGATGATGAATGCCATGATGAGCTAGGGAGTTACGGCGTTTTACCAAACGCCGTAACTGCTCGACGCTGCGCGGGCACCAGAGCGACAACTTGTCATTCAAAGAGGACGGCATGA
>CABSYS010000013.1:0-12764 GCA_902482045.1 uncultured Collinsella sp. | reverse complement strand
TGCAGTTCGAAGGTGCGCGTGCGCACGAGCTCGACTGATTGATATGACAGGAAGTATATGGCTGAGAAGAACCCTTTGACTCCGGAAGAAGTGACGGAGTTATTCTCCGAGATCGACGCATCCGGCGTTTTGGATCCGACGCTTGCCAAAAAGCGCACCGAGCGCATGCGCGAAAAAGAGGCTGCGGCCAAGCGCGGCGACAAGGCGGCGCTGGCGCAGCTTCGCAGCGAAGATCGCGCGAGCCAGACAAAGCAGATCGACCCGCTGTCCGAGGACGACCCTTCGGGCTCGCAGGTGAGCCATACCATTACGAAGACCGCCATGGCCGTAGTTATCGGCATTCTGGTGTTGATTGTGAGCATGCAGATTGGCTACGGCGTGATGCGCCGCCTGAACACTGCCAACCTGTCCGAGAGCGTTTCGGTGGATACCGTTTCCACGGCACTGAAGGGCGGCCTTGAGTGGGGTAACGGCTTTACGCAGTTCCCGCTCGACTTTAGTGTCGACGAGGCGGACGAGCGCACGGGTACGGTAGAGGTGACGGTGTTGGACACGTCGTCTGCCAACGAGCTCGAGCTGCTGTCCAACGGGCAGATTCAGGCCGCGGCGCTTGCGACCAACGCGTTGCTCAACGATAAGATCGACCGCGTGGTGTATAACGTGCACGCCTATATCGACGAGGACAGCAAGATCCAGCACGACTCTTTCTTTGGCATGTTTCCCGCACGGGGCCATCAGAGCGCCATTCTGACGTTCGTGTGGACCAAGAGCTCGTCAAATGCCACGAGTATCGACTGGAAGATGCGTATCGTGAGCATGGACGACACGATTGCCGAGCGCATCCAAAAGCAGGTGAACTCGGTGTCGTCGCTGATTGAGGACCCGGCGGTGAGCCAGACCAAGATTGACGAGGAAAAGGCCGAGCGCGACTTGGAGCATCGTCTGCATGGCCGCGAGATCTTCCGCGGTGGCAAGCCCGATCGCACACCGTCCGATCTGCTGGAGCAGGATAAATAAGACGCCATCATCCCGCGTGAGTTACAAGCCCACGCGGGATGATTTTTAATCCCCGCCCCAGAAAAATCATTATGCATAGAAAGTCATAATTATCATTTCGTAAACATTTCGATGAAATTAACGCCATGGCGCATACTTGCGGTTAAAATACCGCAAGGCCTAACTACCAACCTTTAAGCCGGTCCGGAGAGACCGGGAAGGAGAACTATGGCGAACAACCATACTGCGGGCACCGCTGCCCGCACCTTCGCGCCCAGCGAGCTTTGCCAGCGCATGCTGGCCAAAACCAGCAAGGGCACCTGCGGTCCCTGCATCCTGTACCTTGAGGATGGGACCATTTTTTATGGCCGTGCATGCGGTGCCGAGGGTACCGCGACCGGCGAGGTCTGCTTCAACACCTCGCTTGAGGGCTACTTTGAGGTCATGACCGACCCGAGCTATGCCGGCCAAATCGTAACCATGACCTATCCGCAGATTGGCAACTACGGCATCGACGAGACCGACGTCCAGTCGGCCTTCCCCGGTGATGCTACCCGCCCCGCGAGCGCTCCCGCCATGCGCGGCATGATCGTCCGCGACATGTGCGCCACGCCTTCCAACTGGCGCTCGGCCGTCAGCGTGCCGGAATACCTGCGTGCCCATGACATCGTCGCTATCGAGGGCATCGACACCCGCGCTCTGGTGCGCCACCTGCGCGACAACGGCTCCAAGATGGGTATTATCTCGACGGAAATCTTTGACGTCGCCGAGCTTGCCGATCGTCTGGCCGCAGCGCCGACGCTGGTTGGCGAGAATCTGGTCAAGACCGTGAGCTGCCCCGCGCCTCACGAGTTTGTGGCTGCCGACCTGCCCGCTACGCATGACTTTGCGCTTGCCCCTGCCGCTCCTGCCCGCCACAAAGTGGTCGCCTACGACTGCGGCGTGAAGCGCGGCATCCTGGAGGGCCTGGTCCGTGCCGGCTGCGACCTTACTGTCGTGCCGTGGGATATGCCCGCGAGTGAGGTGCTCGACATGAATCCCGACGGCGTCTTTTTATCCAACGGCCCCGGTGACCCCGATGCCGTGGTGGAGACCTACGAGCAGGTGCAGCAGCTGATCGGCAAGGTGCCGGTCTTTGGCATTTGCCTTGGTCACCAGATGATCAGCTTGGCGTGCGGCGCCCAAATGGAAAAACTTAAATTCGGTCACCGTGGCGGTAACCAGCCGGTTATGAACCTGGTGAGCCGGCGCGTGGAGATCACCGCGCAAAACCACGGCTTTGGCCTGCTGTTCCCCAGCCTGGGCAAACTGATTCCGGAGCTTTCCGGCGGCGAGACCGAGCATGCGGCCGACGGCGACCTGCGCGTCTGGGTGCGTCGCGGCATCGCACCGGTCGTGATGAACGAGCGCTTCGGTCGCATTCGCCTGACGCACGTGAACCTCAACGACGGCACTGCCGAGGGCATCCAGCTGCTCGACGCCCCGTGCTTCTCGGTCCAGTACCACCCCGAGGCCTCGCCCGGCCCCACCGATGCCCACTATCTCTTTACCGCCTTTACGCGACTCATGGACGGCGAGGAGAACTACCTGGACATCGACACCGCGAAGGACCGCCTTGCCGGCTGGAATTTTGCCGAGACCGCCGCGACCGAAACCGAGGAGAACTAACATGCCGAAACGTACTGACATCAAGCGTATCCTCGTCATTGGTTCGGGCCCCATCGTTATTGGCCAGGCCTGTGAGTTCGACTACTCCGGCGCCCAGGCCTGCAAGGTGCTCAAGGAGGATGGCTTTGAGGTCATCCTGGTCAACTCCAACCCGGCGACCATCATGACCGACCCGGGTCTTGCCGACCGCACCTATGTCGAGCCCATCACCGCCGAGTTTATCGAGCGCGTAATCAAGAAAGAGCGCCCGGACGCGCTGCTTCCCACGCTGGGCGGCCAGACCGGTCTGAACGCCGCCGTCGAGCTGGCAAAGGACGGCACGCTGGACAAGTACGGCGTCGAGATGATCGGCTGCGACCTGGCCGCCATCGAGCGCGGCGAGGATCGCAAACTCTTTAACGAGGCCATGGCCGAGATCGGCCTGGAGGTCGCGCGCTCGGGCTATGCCTATAGCGTGGCCGACGCCGAGGCTATCGCCGAGCGCGTGGGCTATCCCTGCGTACTGCGCCCGAGCTTTACCTTGGGCGGTGCCGGCGGCGGCATCGCGCATACCCACGAGGAGCTCATCTCCATCGTGAGCCAGGGCCTGGAGCTCTCGCCTGCCCATGAGGTGCTGGTTGAGGAGTCCATCGAGGGCTGGAAAGAGTATGAGATGGAGGTCATGCGTGACCACGCCGGCAACGGCATCATCGTGTGCTCCATCGAGAATCTCGACCCCATGGGCGTGCACACCGGCGACTCCATCACCGTGGCGCCGGCGCAGACGCTCTCCGACCTTGAGTATCAGCGCATGCGCGTGGCCTCGCTCGCCATTCTGGAGAAAATCGGCGTCGAGACCGGTGGCTCCAACGTGCAGTTTGCCGTGAACCCCAACACCGGTCGCTTGATCGTCATCGAGATGAACCCGCGCGTGAGCCGTTCGTCCGCGCTGGCCTCCAAGGCCACGGGTTTCCCCATCGCCAAGGCCGCCGCGCGCCTGGCCGTGGGCTACACGCTCGACGAAATCGTCAACGACATCACCAAGGCCACGCCCGCCTGCTTTGAGCCCACAATCGACTACTGCGTCGTTAAGGTGCCGCGCTTTGCCTTCGAGAAGTTCAAGGGTACCGACCCCACGCTCACCACGCGCATGAAGGCAGTGGGCGAGATTATGGCGATTGGCCGCACCTTTGAGGAGGCCTTCGGCAAAGCCATGCGCTCGCTGGAGGACGGTCACCAGGGTATCTGCGCCGGTGGCAAGGAGGGTGCCGACAAGCTGAGTGACGACGAGCTCGCTCAAGCCGTGGCAACGCCGACCGAGCACCGCATTTTCTTTGTGGTCGAGGCCCTGCGCCGTGGCTGGGACATCGCTCGCATCCATGCCATCTGCGGCATCGACCCGTGGTACCTCAACCGTATCAACGACATGGTGCAGGTTCAGGAGAGCATCCGCGGCCTGCGTGTGGAGGACATTGACGCTGACGCGATGCGCCTGCTCAAGCAGTACGGCACGAGCGACGCCGAGATTGCCGCGCTGACCGGCTCGGACGAGCGCTTTGTGCGCGCCTATCGCAAGGGTCTGGGCGTGGTTCCCAGCATGAAGACGGTCGATACCTGCGCTGCGGAGTTCTCGAGCGCCACGGAGTACCACTACAAGACGTACGAGAACATCTACCGCACGAGCCCGGATGCCAAGAAATGCGTGGCTCCCGACGAGACCACGCCGGCGGACAAGCCCAAGGCGATGATCCTGGGCGCTGGCCCCAACCGCATTGGCCAGGGTATCGAGTTCGATTACTGCTGCGTGCACGCGAGCTACGCGCTGGCGGCCCGCGGCTTCGAGACCATCATGGTCAACTGCAACCCCGAGACCGTCTCGACTGACTACGACACCTCGGACCGCTTGTACTTTGAGCCGCTCACCTACGAGGACGTCATGGATGTCATCGACGTTGAGCGACCCGACGGCGTCGTTGTGACGCTCGGCGGCCAGACCCCGCTTAAGCTGGCACGCATGCTCGAGGAGAGCGGCGTCAACATCATGGGCACCAAGCCCGACGCCATCGACTTTGCCGAGGACCGCGAGCGCTTTGCCGCCCTGCTCGACAAGCTGGGCATCATGTACCCGCCGGCGGGCCAGGCTACGTCGTTTGAGGAAGCCGAGGCCGTGGCCGCACACATCGGCTACCCGCTGCTGGTGCGTCCGAGCTACGTGCTGGGCGGCCGCGGCATGATGATCGCCTACGATGCCGAGCATCTGCGCGATTACATGGCCGAGGCTGCGCGCATTAGCCCCGACTACCCGGTGTATCTGGACCGCTTCCTGGAGGGTGCGATCGAGTCCGACGTCGACGCCTTGTGCGATGGCGAGGAGGTCTACATCGGCGGTATCCTGGAGCATATCGAGGAGGCCGGTATTCACTCCGGCGACTCTGCGACCTGCATCCCGCCGTTCAGCTTTAGCGAGAGCCTGCAGGCAAAGCTTCGCGAGACTACGCGCCGCATCGCGATGGCGCTGGGCGTGCGCGGCCTGGTCAACGTGCAGTACGCCATTAAGGGCGAGACCGTTTACGTGATCGAGGCCAACCCGCGTGCCAGCCGTACCGTGCCGTTTATCTCCAAGGCCACCGGCGTGCCGCTGGCCAAGTGCGCGGCGCGTATCATGGCGGGCGATTCCATCGCGAGCCTGGGCCTGCCGAGCGACGAGCGTCAGCTGGACTGGTTCTGCATGAAGGAAGCCGTTATGCCCTGGGGCCGTTTCCCGGGGGCCGACGTTATCCTGGGACCTGAGATGAAGTCGACAGGTGAGGTCATGGGTATCGCCAAGAGCTATCCCGAGGCATATGCCAAGACGCAGCTGGCGATTGACTACAAGCTGCCCGATCCGAGCTGCGGCAAGGTGTTCATCAGCGTGTGCGACCGCGACAAACGCCATATCCTTTCGGTCGCGCGTATCCTGCGCTACCTGGGCTTTGATATCTGCTCCACCGAGGGTACGGCGCGCGTGCTGCGCGGCGGCAACGTGACGTGCGAGGTCGTGGAGAAGATTAGCGGCCCGCACGACGGCGAGCGTCCCAACATCGGCGACCTCATCGCCGATGGCAAGATTGCGGTGATCATCAACACGCCGTACGGTCCGGGCTCGCGTGGCGACGGCTATCTGTTGCGCACCGAGGCCGTGCGCCGCGGCGTGACTTGCGTGACCGCGATGTCTGCCGCCAACACGTACGTGAGTGCCATCGAGGCCGTGCGCGAGGACCAGCAGGGCCACGGCAGCGCCAACGACATGGGCATGGACGTCATCGCCCTGCAGGACCTGCCGCAGCACACGGTGTAGTTGACCTGGCCGGCCGGGGCGGGAGGGGCCGAGATTTCCCCCTTTCGCTCCGGCTGCAAGCAGAGTCGCTCAGGAGGAAACTCGGCCCCTCCCGCCCCGGCCTACGGTGACTCGGTAGCACCGTGTGCTGCCGAAGGGGCTTTGAGCGATGACTAGGGCTGATAAACTGGTAGCCGCTGAGCGCCACGGGGTCCTCGCGCTGGGAGTAGGTGTGGATGAGGGCAGACGAGACAGCGTAGGAGACAGCGGCAATAAGGATGAAGCCCTCGCCTGTGAGCGTGACGGCGCCGCCGCTATCGCCACCGGTGAGGTTGACGATAACGACTCCGGCAAAACCTATAGCGCAGCCGAGGACTTTGCGCGCAGTGAGCCGTTCTTGCCGGAACACGAGCGCTGCCATCAACACGCAGAGAAACGTGTTCATAGCGTTGACGATTGAGCCGCGCACACCCGAAGCGTTTGAAACGCCGATATAAAAGAAGGCGTACTGCACGATAGTTTGGGCAAGCGAGAGTCTGATAACGAGTGGCCATCCCGTGCGTGAGACGCGAGGCAAGCGACGTCTTGTTATGACTGCAGCGGCAAGTGCGATAGCGCCGGCAAGCATAAAGCGCACGCCAGCGAAGAGAAACTCCGATGGTACGTCGCCGTTTTGGATGCCGAGAAGCTCGTAGCCGATCTTGATGCAGGGGATCGCACTGCCCCAGAGCGCGCAGCAGATGAGGGCGAGCGCAGCTACGCACCATGTGCGCGTGAGAGGGTGGCGCGCGGAGTCGGCGTAAACATCGCAAGAGCTGGCGTCGAGTGCGGATGAGGGTTTGGACATACATCTCCCAAACGAGGCGAAGCAGAAAACGCCTCTATGGTACGCGCAATTTTGTGTCCGCACGCGTTGATAGCATAGAACGCGTCATGGAACACAAGTTCGTAAGAAGAGGAGGACGCCATGATGTCAGAGATTACGGGCTATCGTGAGGAAGTTCAGACCATCAAGACGGCGATATTGCGTGCGCAGTATGCTGCGGCGAAGAGTGCCAACGCTCAGTAGCTGCAGCTCTATTTCGCCGTGGGAGGCTACGTCTCCGCCAACACGCGCAATGGCACGTGGGGAACCAACGCGCTCAAAACCATCAGCGAACAATTGCGGAAGGAGCTGCCAGGACTCAGGGGCTTCTCCACAACAAGTCTCAAATATATGCGAATCTTCTTTGAAGCTTGGTCTGCTCCGGGCGATGAACAGGCGTTTCTCGATTCGTCACTCGTGAGTGACGAATCTTCAGACGGTGGCCTTCTGCAAATTCGTCACTTGCAAGTGCCGAATTCAAACACATGTTCTCACGATGATTTTTTAGCGATTGGGTTTACCCATCATCGGTATATCCTTGCAGGTGCTAAGACCCTTGACGAGCGGCTCTTCTACATTCACAAGTGCGCATTTGAGCACTTAAGTGTGGAGGCGCTCAAACGCTCGCTGAAGGCGGACGACTTTCATCATCAAGGAGAGGTCTCCAACAACTTCCTCTCAACGCTGCCAAAGGGTCAGCAGGCGCTGCGCGCTATCGCCACGTTCAAGGACGAGTATCTGCTCGACTTTATCAATGTTGAGGAACTCGGGGTGCGCGATGCGGAGGATGTCGACGAGCGCGTGTTAGAGCAAGGCATCGTGCAGAATATCAAGCAGTTCATCATGACGTTCGGTCGAGCCTTCGCGTTTGTGGGAAACCAGTACCATCTCGACGCCTTTGGCATCGATCAGTACATCGACCTCCTGTTCTTCAACCGCGACCTCAACTGTTTAGTTGCAGTCGAGCTCAAGAGCGGCCCCTTCAAGCCGGCCTATCTCGGCCAGCTCTCTGGCTATCTACGCATCCTGGACGACTTTGAGCGTCGCGAGCACGAGAATCCCTCCATAGGCCTTGTGCTTTGCAAAGACATGGACAAGGGATTTGTTGACTATGTGATCCAAGACTTCACAAAACCCATGGGTGTGGCCACCTATAAGACGTCGAAGGATATGCCACGAGAGTTGCTCGATGCTCTGCCGCCCATCGATGACTTACGGATGTTGCTGGAGAGGTCTGATGGGTAGCGGTAGGAATTGTTCGGTGTTAGAAGCTTATTTCGCTTATGGCCTTGAGCTTTGCCGATGAGCATGGGGTGGGGAACGTATCAAGGCAGAGTTTGTCATGCAATGAGTATGACAAACTCTGCCTGGAGGAGAGGATACTTCCATGGCAATTGTCCACCGCAATGCTCTCAAGCATGGTTTGTCTGAGAGGGAGGTTCTAGATAATGACTGAGTACAAACTAGCTGATGGATCGGTCCTGACAGACGAAGATATCGAGCGCGAGAGCGTAGAGTTTGAGCAAGAGACTTGGACGGGTCGTCTTGAGCGCATCCATGTCAGGCCTGGCGTTGTTGCTGATGAGCCGCTTGTTGCAGTTACCGTGCGCTTTCCGGCATCCATGGTGGTGGCAATCGACCGAAAGACGGGGGATCGATCCGATTTTATTCGGCGGGCCGTTTTCCCTGCGCTGTAGTAACGTTGCGTCTCCTAAATCGACCTTGGTTTCGTCGAGGAGGTAGATCTTGAGGATGAGGTGTCCTGCTTCGGTGAACCCGTTCTCGAAGACGGGCAGCACGCGCGACACGGACTACCGCGACCTCCTGACCTTCCGCGACGGGGAGTAGCGGCTTGGCGGTGTGCGGCGCCGGCACGTGACGGTGGCGGGCATGAGGCTTGGCCTTCGCGACGGCATGTTCTTTAGAGTTTGCGGTGCATGATGGCACGGCCGTTTTCAAATCGTGAAACATTGCCCGGGAATGAGTAACAGGCTTTGGTTCGTACATCCGTTATAACGGGAGTTGCAAGAAGTGACATCCGTGACGAGAGGTTGAACTCATGACTCAGCACCGGTTTCCCGAAGGTTTCCTCTGGGGTGCTTCCACCAGCGCTTTTCAGGTTGAGGGTGGGTATGATGAAGGAGGCAAAGGTCCGGCAACCACCGATCGCGGCCCGGGGCGTCCCGGCATCGCCGATAACAAGATCGCCTCGGACCACTATCATCACTGGCGTGAGGATGTCGACCTCATGGCCGAGCTCGGCATCAAGGTCTACCGGATGGGTTTCGCTTGGAGCCGCATCATGCCCGATGCCTCGGGGGATCCCAATCCTGAGGGCTTGGCGTTTTATGACCAGCTGATTGACTACCTGCTGGAGCGAGGGATCGAGCCCTTGGTCACCCTGTATCACTTCGAATGTCCGAGTGCGTTGGTCGAGGCCTTCGGCGGCTGGAAGAGCCGTAAGATGATCGACTTCTATGTGCGCTATGCCGAAATCTGCTTCACGCACTTCAAGGGGCGCGTCAAGCGCTGGGTTACCGTGAATGAACAGCTAATTGCGACCTCCGCGCCCAGCAACACGGGTGACACCGAAACCGATCCGCGCCAACGGCAGAAGAACGCCTACCAGATGAGCTATCATGTCGCTCTTGCCGAGCATCGCGCCATCGCGTGCCTGCGACAGATCGACCCCGATGCGCAGATCGGCCCCGTTGTCGCCATGCAGGTGGTCAACCCGCGGACGAGCGCTTCGGCGGATGTGCTTGCGGCCATGAACGCCGAGGAGATGATGCAGAACTACCTGCTCGACCTGAGTGTGCGCGGCGACATCTCGCCTTATGCGCGCTATTACCTGGAGCGCGAAGGTTTCTACCCTGTTGTTGAGTGCGGGGACCACGACATCCTGGTCGCGACGAGGCCCGATTTTCTTGGGGTGAACTACTATTTCAGCAATTGTGCGCATGAGCGCACGGAGCCCATCCGCTTCGACCGGTTCCCTCCGTGGTCGGGCGGGGATTTCGAACTCTGCGATAACCCTGCGATCGCGCCGACCGAGTGGATGTCGAACGGCATCGACCCCCTTGGGCTTCGCGTGGGCATGCGCAAGCTCTATGATCGCTACCAGCTTCCGATGATCGTCACGGAGAACGGCATGGCGCTTTCCGAGTCACTTGACGAGGAGAACAGGGTGCATGATGCCGTGCGCATCGAATACCTTTCACGACATTTGGGCGAGGTCGAGGAGCTCATTCGCGAAGGCTATCCCGTCTTCGGCTACTGCGTTTGGAGCCTCATGGATCTATGCTCAAGTCATCAGGGGTTCACTAAACGCTACGGCCTTCTGTATGTCGATCGCACGGAAACCGATGCGAAGCAATGCGCTCGTTTCAGGAAGGACAGCTTCTTCTGGTATCAGGACGTGATTAGAGAAAACGGCTTGCCCTGCTGAGCGTCGGTGGTCCGACGAGATTACTCGCCAGTACCGGAATCGGCTCCATAACGCCTCAGGTATTCCATGACTATCAAGTCGATGGCGGCAAGCGCACCGAACTTGCCCGTGTCGATGTTGTTGGTCACTCCGCAGCTCAGTATGCAGGAGGCATGGTTCCAGTAGGCGCTTGAGGTGTTTTGTGTGATGGCGAGAAGACGACAGCCGGAGGCGGCGAGTGCGTTGACGATTTCTGGATAACGAATGGGGTATGTTCCCCCTATGCTGCAAATGATGGCGAGGCTGGATTTGGTGAGCGATTGCGCGCAGGCGAGCTGCGATGAATAATCGAGGTAAAGCTCGATGGGGCGGTTCATGATGGTGAGCCTGCTTTGGAAGTAGCGGCCCACGTCCCAGAGGAAGTGGTGGGAGAAGAACGCGACATGCCCGCTGTCGTGCAAATCATCGACAATGGCGGGCAGTTTCGCGATGTTTGCCGCCGAGATGGTCGTTTCGATATTGAGCAGGATCGCCTCCCGGTAGGATGCCAGAGCGCCTTCCGTGTCGTTTGACAGCTGTTCTACAAAGGCATGTGGAAACAACCCGGTTTTGAGGGCGTCATGTTCAAGCTGGTTGCGCAGGTCCTTGAAATCAGCGAAACCCATAAACCGGCAGAATCGCGACACTGAAGCCTTCGAGACGAAGCACATGTCGGCGATTTCTCCAATCGAGAGCTCGCTCAGCTTGCTGTAGTTTTTCACCAGCGTGGTCGCTATCTCGTAGTTGGTGTCGTGCTGCATTGCGGTGTCGATGTAGTCAAGCAACCGTTCGGCAACCGATCCCATCGAGATGGATTTTTCCATGATGGCTGTCCCCTTTATGCTCAGTGGCCCGAATAAGAGGGCCTCATTTGACCAAACTATAGCTCAAACATGCCGGTATTCCTGCGGAGTTTCACGTTATGAAACTCGCGTAGCCATCTCGCAACCTTGTGGCACAGCATGTAACCGATTTTGGATATAGCCGGCGTCATACTTAATGCAAGAAGAGACGACGAAGCTTGCCGCCCCGCCGGAACACGGCATCGGCTCTACACAGGGCATCGCTTCGTTGCTTTGCCGCTCGACGAGATATCGGTTGAGGAGGATCGGATGAAGCGGTTATTGCTGCGCGCCGACGATTTAGGTTACAGCGACGGTGTTAATTGCGGGATAGCGGCCGCGGTCCAAGCGGGGCTCATTCGCTCGGTGGGCGTCATGACCAACATGCCGCTTGCAGAAAGCGGTTTGGCGCGCCTGCAAATCAAGGATCTCTGCTTGGGTCAGCACACCAATATCTGCACGGGTAGGCCCCTCAGCGATTCCTCGCTCATCTCGAGCATCGTTGACGATGATGGCAATTTCAAGCGGAGCTCAGCATATCGCGCCGCCGCGCGGGCTGGGGAGGACTTCGTGGTGCTTGACGAGGTCATTATCGAAATCGAGGCGCAGTATCGGCGATTCCTTGAGCTCGTCGGGCGTGAGCCCGATTACTTCGAGGGACATGCGGTCGCAAGCCCCATGTTCTTCCGCGGCCTTGAGATCGTTGCCGAGCGTCACGGCCTGCCCTATTTCGCGATGGGTGCTCCGGGCGAGCCAGTCACCTTTCGCTCGACGCCGGTGCTTTCCTATGTTCCCAAGGATTTCTCGTCATATGAAGCGGATCCCTTTGCGGCGCTTCGAGAGGCGCTTGAAACGACACCGGAAGGGATATGCCGTCTCATGGTGTTTCACCCAGGTTATATCGACGCGTACTTGCGAGATAACTCGACCATGCTCGAGGCCCGCATCCGGGAAGCCGCGATGCTTGTCGACCCTGATGTCGCCGCATGGCTTGCAGAGCAGGACGTGGGGCTCGTGACGTACGCGGACCTGACGTAAGCGTCCGCTGGGGCAATCTCGCCAATTCACGCTGAATGGCGTACTGCCTGAAGCACGTCGTTGTGATTTTGAAGAGAGGTGGATGCGCTATCTAGAGGGGAAGATGCCGCACACGGGCATCGATAGAGTTCACTGCAAAGATTGGAGCTGAAACATGGCGGTATTCGACAAGATCCAAAACATAATGGATAAGACAATCGCACCTGTGGCAAGCAAGGTTGCTGACAGCAAGATGCTCGACGCCCTCATGGGCGGCATGATGTGCACGCTGCCCATGACCCTTGGCGTCTCGGTTATCGCGATTCTCATCAACTTCCCCATTCCGGGGTTCTCCGATTGGGTGGTTTCGAGCGGTCTCATGGCGACCGGCAACTCCATCCTCACCGTTACCATGAACATGATGGGTATATACATCTCCTTCTTCATCGGTTTGAGGTGGGGTAAGGTATGCGGCCTTAGCGGTTATACCGGTGGCATCGTGAGCGGCGCGGTGTTTTTGGCATTCATGCCGCAGCAATCGTTCGAGGATATTCCCATGGCGAGTTTCATCAACACGTCGTACATGGGCTGTCTCTTATACACATCTGACGCTGC
>CABSYS010000012.1:0-13022 GCA_902482045.1 uncultured Collinsella sp. | reverse complement strand
AACGTCGACAGGGTCTCTCCGGCATGGGATTCAGGAGGGAGTGAACAACATGGGCAATAAACGAGTCGTGGCTGATTCTTCACGCTGCATTGGGTGCCAAACCTGTATGGCGGCGTGCATCGAGGCGCACGACATCCCCGGCAACATCGCCGCGCCGCGCCTGCGCGTGACGCGTACGTACGAGATCTCCGCACCGGTGGCTTGCCATCACTGCGAGGATGCCCCGTGCGCGAAGGCCTGTCCTACGGGCGCCTTGTTCTTTGATCCAAAGAACCATCGTATCGGCGTCAACGAGGACAACTGCATCGGCTGCAAGAGCTGCGTCATGGCATGCCCCTTTGGCGCCGTGAGCGTGGCGACCACGCAGGTCCCCGTCTTGATGGGTGACGTTCGCGTGGGTTCGCAGACTAAGAGCTTCGTGCTCAAGTGCGACCTGTGCGTGGACCGTCCCGGCGGTCCGGCGTGTGCCGAGGCGTGCCCGACCAAGGGCCTCACCCTGGTAGACGAGGAGCGTTTGGCGGAGCTGACCGCCGAGCGTGCCCGCGCCACCATCGAAAACGAGGCGTAAGCGTTGGGGCGACAGGCCCAATGATTGTCAAATAAGAACCGAGTATTCGGTAGCAGAGAAAGGAAGGAGGGTGTCATGGAGAAGCATAAAGTGATCTGCCCGTACTGCGGCGCCGGTTGCCAGTTTAACCTCTTGGTCCAAAACGGCCAGGTCGTGGGTACCGAACCGCTCAACGGCATCACCAACCAGGGCGAGCTGTGCCTTAAGGGCATGAGCGGCTACGACTTCATCAACGACACCAAGATCTTGACTCCTCGCGTACTGCACCCGATGATCCGCCGCACCAAGGGCGCGGATCTTGAGCGCGTAAGCTGGGACGAGGCACTGGATTTCACCGCATCTAAGATGCAGGCCATTATTGACGAATATGGTCCTAACGCTGTCATGACCACCGGCTCTTCGCGAGGCGGCGGCAATGAGGCGAACTACGTCATGCAGAAGTTTACGCGTGCGTGCATCGGCACCCACAGCGTAGACAACTGCGCCCGTACTTGACACGGCCCTACTGTCCTCGGTCTGATGGACACGGTTGGTTCAGGTTGCATGTCATGCTCCATCCCCGGTATGGAGGATGCGGGCTGCATTTTCCTCTTCGGCTATAACCCTGCCGATTCGCACCCCATCGTCGCAAGGCGTATCGTGCGAGCCAAAGAAAAGGGTTGCAAGATCATCGTCGCCGACCCGCGCCATATCGAAACCGCGCGTATCGCCGATCTCTACCTTCCGATCAAGAACGGTTGCAACGTTGCGTTCCTCAACGCCTTTGCCAACTGTCTGGTCAACGATGGCCTCTACGACAAGGAATTCGTCGCCGAGCACACGAACGGCTTTGACGAGTGGTGGGAGACCATCAAGAACTACACTCCCGAATCTGTACAGGACATCACGGGTGTCGAGCCCGCGTTGATCCACCAAGCTGCCGAGATGTACGCCACGGCGAAGCCCTCTGCCATTATTGGCTGGGGCATGGGCGTATGCCAGCAGAAGCAGAACCTGAAGACGGTGCACACCATCGCCTCCATCGCCTGCGTTGCCGGTCAGATCGGCAAACCCAATTCCGGTCTCGCGCCCGTGCGTGGCCAGAATAACGTCCAGGGCTCTTGCGATATGGGCATGCTGCCCAACCTTTACCCTGGCTACCAGAAAGTCACCGACCCGGCAGTGCGTGCCAAGTTTGCCAAGGCTTGGGGCGTGCCCGAGGAAAAGCTCCCGCTCGAGGAGGGCTACAAGCTCACCGATCTGGGCCACCTGGTCGACGAGGGCAAGGTGCACTGCTTCTACAACTACGGCGAGGACCCGGTGCAGACCGAGCCCGATTCGGCCGGTATGCGCAAGACGCTCTCCGAGCTGGATCTGTTCATTTGCCAGGACATCTTTATGACGCAGACGACCATGCTCGCCGACGTCATCCTGCCCGCTACCTCTTGGGGCGAGCACGAGGGTGTCTTTACCGCATCCGACCGTAGCTTCCAGCACTTTGACGCGGCCGTTCCGCCCAAGGGCGAGTGCCGTCACGACTGGGAGATCTTCGCGGACCTGTCCACGCGTATGGGTTACCCCATGCACTACGACAACACCGAGCAGATCTGGAACGAGTGCATTAGCCTGTGCCCCAACTTTGTGGGCGCGACCTACGAGAAGATGGCTCCCGAGGGCGGTTACGCCCAGTGGCCCGTCAAGAGCACCGATGTGAACGACCACGGTACGCCCGACATGTTCGCTGGTGGCAAGTTCACCACCAAGGACGGCCGCGCCAACCTGATGGCACACGACTGGGAGGCGCCCTCCGAGCTTCCCGACGATGAGTACCCGCTCATCCTGTGCACCGTCCGCGAGGTCGGCCACTACAGCTGCCGCTCGATGACCGGCAACTGCAAGACGCTGGCACTGCTTGCCGACGAGCCCGGCTTTGTCCGCATGAATCCCGCGGACGCCCAGGCACGCGGCATCAAGAATGGCGACATCGTCTCGATCCACAGCCGCCGCGGCCAGGTATACAGCCGCGCCGACGTGAGCGACCGCATCAACAAGGGCACGGTCTATATGACCTACCAGTGGTGGATCGGCAAGTGCAACGAGCTGACCATGCACAAGGTCGACCCGGTCTCGCATACGCCCGAGGACAAGTTCTCCGCCTGCCAGGTCGACGCTATCGCCGACCAGGTCTGGGCCGAGGGCGAGGTGGAGCGTCAGTACACCGAGCTCAAGCAGGCTCTGGTCGACGCCGCCGCTCCCCAGGACGTTGAGCCTGGCGCCGCCAAGTTCGACGACGAGACGCACGTGAATCAAATCGTGTAGTCCCGTTCTCGTTGGCTTTTTGGGCCGGGCGTCCCGTACGTTCGGGAGCCCGGCCCGTTATTTTGAAAGGAAGTGGGGATGAACCGCTTCATCGACATCAACCCGGAGAGGTGCATCGGCTGCGGAACATGCCAGTCCGCCTGTGCCGACGCCCACCGGATGCAGGGTCTTCAGGATACGCCGCGCCTGGCGCTCGTGAAGACCGGCGGTATTTCGGCCGCCCTTGCCTGCCACCATTGCGAGGGTGCCCCCTGCGCCGAGGTCTGCCCGGTGAATGCCATCGAGCACGATGGCGATCGCATCCACGTCAAGGAGCAGGAGTGCATCGGGTGCAGGCTGTGCGCCATCGCATGCCCCTTCGGAGCCATCCATCCCGATGGCACGTCTATCGCCGGTGTCGCAGGCATGTGCGACCCGACGCCTTCGTATCCTAAGTCCCTGAGCAGCCTGCTTACGTGGGCTCCCGGCCAGTACACCTGCGCTGTTAAGTGCGACCTGTGCGCCTTCGATCCGGACGGCCCGCATTGTGTGGCGGCGTGCCCCACCAAGGCGCTGACCGTCATGGGCGGCGCGGCCGATCGCGAGCTCGACGAGGCCAAGCGCCTGCGCTCGATCGAAAACGGTCCGGTCGTCGACGTTACCGCTGTGGCCCAGGGTCTGTCCGAGAAAGCAGAAGGGAGCGTAAACAATGGATAGCATGACGCTGTTTATCGCATCGCTTGCCGTCTCGTGCATCGGTGCGCTCGCCTCGGTTCTGCTGATTAAGGCCGACAACGCCGCCAAGACCGCCGGCTGCCTGATCGGCGCCGTCGCGGCCGTGCTGTCGTTCATCGCGGGCCTCGAGGCCGTGCTTGGCGACGTTTCGTCCCTCAACACGGTCTTCTTCTTCCCGTTCGCCCGTCTCGAGCTCTTGCTCAACGGCCTTGCGGGCCTGATCGTGGTCCTCATCTCGATTCTCGCCTTTGCGGGCTTCATCTACGGTCTGTCCTACTTCGACGAGTACCCGGGCAAGGTCGGGCGCGCCGGCTTCTTTATGAACACCTTCGTCGCCTCGATGATGCTCGTCATCACCGCCGACAACGTGTTCTGGTTCCTGGTCGCCTTTGAGCTCATGTCCCTTACGAGCTACTTCCTTGTCGTTATCGAGGAGAACAAGAACTCCATTAGGGGCGGTTGGCTCTACTTCGTCATCGCGCACGTGGGCTTCGTTCTCATCATGGCGAGCTTCCTGCTCATGACCAACGGCGTGGGCGGTTCCTTCAGCTTCAGTGATTTCCGTACGCATGACTTTGGACCCGCCGTCTCCTCCGCGTGCTTCGTCCTCGCGTTCTTCGGATTCGGCGCAAAGGCCGGTATCATCCCGCTGCACTCCTGGCTGCCCCAGGCGCACCCCGAGGCGCCGTCCAACGTGTCCGCCCTCATGTCCGGCGGCATGATCAAGATCGGCATCCTGGGAATCCTCAAGGTCGGTCTCGACCTGCTCGCGGGTTCGGGCGTCCAGCTCTGGTGGGGCCTCATGGTCCTGGTCTTCGGATCCATCTCGTCGGTCCTGGGTGTCGTCTACGCCCTCCACGAGCACGACATCAAGCGCCTGCTTGCCTATCACTCCGTCGAGAACATCGGCATCATCTTGCTCGGTGTCGGCGCGTCCATGACGGCGCACGCCCTGGGCAACGACGTCATCGCGACGATCGCGCTCATGGCCGCCCTCTACCACACGCTCAACCACGCCATGTTCAAGGGCGAGCTGTTCCTCGGCGCGGGCTCCCTGCTCTATGCCACGGGTACGCGCAACATGGAGAAGATGGGCGGCCTGTTCCGCCGTATGCCGGTCACGGCCGTCTGCTTCCTCATCGGTGCCCTTGCCATCTCGGCTATCCCGCCGCTCAACGGCTTCGTTTCCGAGTGGTTCACCTACCAGTCCCTGTTCAACATCTCGACGCTCTCCGACCCGGTCGTCATGGTGTTCGCCGTCGCCTCCGCGGCCGCCCTCGCCATCACCGGTGCCCTGGCCGTCACGTGCTTCGTGAAGGCCTACGGCGTCTCGTTCGCGAGCAGCCCTCGTTCCCAGGAGGCCGCGAACGCCAAGGAGTCCCCGGCTCCGATGTTGTTCTCGCAGATGCTCCTCGCGGCCATCTGCGTGGTGCTGGGAATCGGCTCTCCCGTCATCGCCCCGGTTCTGGGCGACGTCGCCCAGAGCGTGCTTGCCGGCTCCGCCGTCACAGCCACCTCGGGCGTGTCTCTCGTGAACGAGATTTCCGGTGCCGCCACCTCCACCCCCGCGATCGCCATCGCGCTCGTGGTCCTCACCGGCCTCGCGTTCGCGTTGAGGTCCTGCCTCGGCGCCAAGGCCCCCGCTAAGAAGACCGACCCTTGGGCGTGCGGCTACGAGCCCAACGAGCACATGCCCGTCGTCGCCACGAGCTTCGCGTCCGACGTCGAACTCTTCATGGGCCCGCTCTACAGCCTGCGCGAGGTATGCACCAAGATCTGCTGGTCCATCGCGCACGTGTTCCAGAAGCTCACCGGTGTCGCCCAGGGCGTTGAGCCCCTGCCCGACCGCTTCCTGGTCGATGCACCGAGCGAGGGTGCCGATAAGCTGGCCGGCCTCGCCTCCAAGATCGAGGGCGGCAACTACTCCGTATACATCTGCTACATCGTCGCGGCGCTCGTGGTCTTCCTCGTGCTCGCCGTGGTCATGGTCTAGAGAGGGGAGAGGATATTATGAACATCGTTCTTGCGATAGCGCAGGGCCTCGTGGTCATGCTGGTCGCGCCCTTCTTCTCCGGCCTCGCCCGTGTGATTCGCGCGAAGATGCACAATCGCCGCGGTCCGTCCATCCTTCAGGATTACCGGGACCTCGCGAAGCTCATGGCGCGTCCCGAGTCTGTGAGTTCCGACTCGAGCTTCGTGCTGCGCATCATGCCGCCGCTGTTCCTCGCGGTGTCGTTCATGCTCGCCATGGGCCTGCCCATGTTCACGCTCCAGAGCCCCATGCCCGTCTTTGGTGACGCCATCACCATCATGTACGCGCTCGCGCTGTCCCGCTTCTTCTTCGCGCTGTCCGGCGTGGATTCCTCCAACGCCTACGCGGGCTTCGGCGGTATCCGCGAGCTCCTCATGAGCGTGCTCATCGAGCCGTCCATGCTCATCGCGCTGTTCACCGTCGCCATCGTGTGCGGCTCCACGGACATTGCGACCATGGGTCAGCACATCGTTACGGGCAACGTCTCGAGCGTCGTCGCCGTCATCCTCGCCGGCGTCGCCTTCGCGGCCGCCTGCTATATGGAGCTCGGCAAGCTTCCGTTCGATCAGGCCGAAGCCGAGCAGGAGCTCCAGGAGGGCCCGCTCGCCGAGCTCTCCGGCCCGTCCCTGGCCATGATGAAGCTCGCCATGGGCATGAAGCAGGTCGTGGTCGTCGCTTGGTTCACCTCCATCTTCATCCCCTGGGGAGAGCCCGCGACCATCGGCGTCACCGCTCTCGTGGGCGCCGTCGTCTTCCTTGTCAAGTGCCTGGTCGATTTCGTTGTCTGCGGCGTGCTCGAGAACTCCGTTTCCCGTTCGCGCTTCAAGGTGCTCGGTAACCAGACCTGGGCCGTCGTCGGCATCGCGGTCCTCGCGTTCGTCTTCGTCGTCGTAGGCGTGTAGGGAGAAGGGAGAAACTATGTCAATCGAATCGAGCTTGTCCCTCTTTGCCATGGTGGCGATCGCCGTCCCCATGCTGGGCTCCCTGCTCATCGTCATGCTGCCGCGTCCCTACGCTAAATGGATCTGCGCCTTTGCCGGCGGCATCGCCACGGTCGCTTCCGTTGGCTTGGCCGCGACGTTTGCCGGAAATGGCATGAACGCGGTCGATGTAACCTGGGCGAGTATGGGCCAGACCTTGGTCATGGGCTTCATATTCGACCGGATGAGCACGCTGCTCGCACCCGCGTTCGTCGCTATCGGCCTGCTCGTCGTCATCTATTCGTTCCCGTACATGAGCGATAAGAATAAGGAGCATCCCGACGCGCCCCGTCGTCGCTTCTACGTGTACTTCTCCACGTTCATCGGCGCCATGGCCGGTCTCGCCTACAGCTCCACCATCGTCGGCCAGCTCGTTTTCTTCGAGATCACCGGTGTGTGCTCCTGGGGCCTCATCAGCTACTACATGACGCCCACGGCCAAGAAGGCCGGTATGAAGGCGCTCATCATCACCCATATCGGCGCTCTGGGACTCTACATCGGCGCGGCCTTCCTGTTCGCCGGAACCGGCACGTTCGCGCTGAGCGCGATCTCCCAGCTCGATTCCGGTATGAAGACCGTCGTGCTGCTGCTCATCCTGTTCGCTGCTTGGGCCAAGTCCGCCCAGTTCCCGCTCTACATGTGGCTGCCCTCCGCAATGGAGGCCCCCACGCCCGTTTCCGCCTACCTCCATGGCGCGTCCATGGTGAAGGTCGGCGTGTGCGTGTTCGCCCGCGCTCTTGCGAGTGCCGGCGATATCCCCGAGATCGTCGGTTGGGTCGCCATCATCGACGCCGTCGTGACCATGCTCTTCGGCTTCCTCATGTACCTGCCCCAGAAGGATATGAAGCGCCTGCTCGCCTTCTCGACGATCGCGCAGCTCGCCTACGTGTTCTTCGGCCTGGGCCTCTCCGTGTTCGGAAGCCAGATGGCGTTCAACGGCGCCGTCGAGCACATCTTCAACCACGCGTTCACCAAGACCCTGTTCTTCCTCATCGCTGGCTCTCTCAGCTTCACGCTGGGAACCCGTATGCTGCCCAAGATCCAGGGCCTCATGAAGAAGTACCCGGTCACGGGCGTGGGCTTTGCGGTCGCCGCGACCGCTATCGCCGGCGTGCCCCCCATGAGCACGTTCTTTTCCAAGTTCCAGATCATTTCCGGTGGCTTCGCGGTTGGTGCTTCCAACACGGTCATCTTCGTCCTCGTGTGCGTCATGGTCGTCGAGACCGTCGCCACCTTCGCATGGTTCCTGCGTTGGATGGGTAAGGTCCTGCCCGGTGAGCCGAGCGAGACCGTGGCCGCCGGCCAGCCCCTTCCGCGCGCCATGGCGTTCGTGTTCGTCGTCCTCATGATCATGGTCGTCGTCGCCGGTCCTCTGTCCTCTAGTTGGATGGGTTAGGAGGTAGGACATGGGTTATTCGTTAGTCAATATCCTGGGCGGTCTTCTGATCGTGACCTCCACCATGGTGGTCGTCTCGAAGACCATCCCGTCCGCCATTAAGTGGTACGCGATCCAGTCGGTTGTCCTGGTGGGCGTGCTGCTCACCCTGGGCCTCACCACCGGTGCCACCGAGCTTCTCATGTGGGCCGCGTCGGCCTTCGTCACCAAGGTGATCCTCGTTCCGTTCATTCTCAACCGTGCCTACAAAAAGATGGGTTCGCCTGCCGATAGCACGCTGACCTCCTCCATCAAGCCGGCCTGGACCATCATCCTCACCGGTCTGGAGGTGGCCATCTGCTTCGCGGTGGTCACGCGCCTGAGCCTGCCCACCGCTGAGGTGGCTACTCCGGCCCTCGCCATCAGCTTCGCGCACTTCTTCGTCGGCCTCACGTGCATCATCTCCCAGCGCAACATCCTCAAGCAAATCTTCGGGTACTGCCTTATGGAGAACGGTAGCCACGTGACGCTCGCCCTGCTCGCGCCCACGGCCCCCGAGATCATCGAGATCGGCATCGCCACCGACGCCATTTTCGCCGTCATCATCATGTCCGCCGTCGTCGTGAGGATCTGGAACGACACCAAGTCGCTCGACTCCCACGACCTGACCGAATTGAAGGGGTAGGCCATGGATGTTTCAATGCTGACGGTCGCCCTGCTCGCTTGTCCCCTCGTGTTCTCCCTGATTATGGCTGCGCTCCCCAAGACGACGTCCTACAGCGTCTTTGCGGGGCTCAACACCATCTCCGTCGCGGCGACCCTCGTCCTTTCGGTCGTCACCGCGGGAACCATGCTCTCGAGCGGGCAGAATATCGACGCTTTGGGCCTGTGGCTCCATCTCGATTCGCTCTCGTCGATCTTCGTCCTTCTGGTAGGCATCATCGGGTTCATCACCGGCGTGTACTCCATCTCCTATATCAAGATCGATATCGAGGAGAAGACCATGCCGGCCGAGCGCACCAAGCAGTACTACGCGCTGTTTAGCCTGTTCGTTTTCACGATGCTGCTCGCCTGCCTGTCCAACAACATCATCCTCACCTGGGCGGCGGTCGAGGCCACCACGTTGTCGACCGTGTTCCTCGTGGGCATCTACAAGAACAAGCAGGCGCTCGAGGCGTCTTGGAAGTACGCGATGGTCTGCACCGCCGGCGTGGCCTTCGGCCTGTTCGGCACGCTGCTCATCTACGCGAACGCCGCCGATATCATGCCCAACGCGCATGAGGCAGCCTTCCTCACCTCCATCATGCCCTACGCCGACCAGTTCGACCCGATGCTCGTGCGCCTCGCGTTCGCGTTCATCGTCATCGGCTTCGGCACCAAGGCGGGCCTGTTCCCCATGCACACTTGGCTGCCCGACGCGCACTCCCAGGCTCCGAGCCCGGTCTCCGCGCTGCTCTCGGGCGTGCTGCTCAAGTGCGCCATGCTGGTGATCATCCGCTTCTACTCCCTGTCCATCATCACGGTGGGCGACACCTATCCGCGTACGCTCCTGCTCATCCTGGGCACGCTGTCCATCCTGGTGGCCGCCCTGTGCATCTTTAAGCAGGACGATATCAAGCGCCGCTTCGCGTACTCCTCCGTCGACAACGTCGGCGTGGTCGCGCTGTGCCTGGGTATCGGTGGTCCGCTCGGTATCGCCGCCTGCCTGCTGCACTGCATCTTCCACGGTTTCACGAAGGCGCTCGCCTTCTGCATGGCCGGTAACATCCAGCACATCTACCACACCCGCGACCTGAACAAGATCAAGGGCGTCGTCGAGATCGCTCCCGTCACGGCAGCGCTCACCATCATCGCCCTGCTCGCGCTCGCCGCCTTCCCGCCGTTCGCCCTGTTCATCTCCGAGTTCCTCACCTTCGTGGCCGGCGTCCAGTCCGGTCCCATCTGGGTGGTCGTGCTCGTGGCCATTGGCCTCACCGGCGTGTACTTTGCCCTTACCGGCATCGCGCTCAAGTCCATCTTCGGCAAGGCGCCCGAGGGCATGAAGCGCCACGAGGTGCCCGCCCTCATGATCATCCCCGAGATCGCCCTCGCGATCGTGGTCATGTGGTTCGGTATCGCCACCCCGGTCGCCATCACGAGCGGCGTCGAGGATGCAACGTCCGTCGTTTTGAACCAGAGCGTCGAAGAGCTCCACGAGGCTCCTCTCTACCGCATGGTGTTCAGTTCCCAGACCAAGACAAGCGAGGTGAATTAGCACCATGGCAGAACCTGAAAAGAAGGACTACGCTCGTCGTTGCGAAAGCCACGTCGAGGCCCTGCGCGCCGCAGTGCCGGGCGCTATCGAGAAGGTTGAGTGGCAGTGCGAGGACCAGCTGACGATCACCGTCAAGCTGGACCGTCTGCCCGAGGCCGTCCACTACCTGTACTACGAGCGCTACGGCTGGATTCCCGTGATTGTCGGCAACGACGAGCGCTCCCTGTGCGGCCGTTACGCCGTGTACTACGTCATCTCCATGGAGGGGGAGGACCCCGGCTGGGTTACCGTGCGTGCCGAGGTCGACCCCGCCAAGATGACGTTCCCGTCCGTGACGCCGTTCGTCCCCGCCTGCGTGTGGGGCGAGCGCGAGCTGCGCGATATGTTCGGCCTGATTCCCGAGGGTCTGCCCGACCGCCGTCGCCTGGTGCTTCCCGACGATTGGCCCAGCGGGCTGTACCCGTTGCGCAAGGATTCGATGGATTACCGTTTCCGCCCCGCCCCCGCGAGCGACATGGAAAACTACGAATTCTTGGCCGACACCAAGGGCAAGGAGACCACGCTCGTCCCCATGGGACCGTTGCACATCACCTCCGACGAGCCCGGCCACTTCCGCCTGTTCGTTGAGGGCGAGACGATCGTCGATGCCGACTACCGTCTGTTCTACGTGCACCGCGGCATGGAGAAGGTCGCCGAGACGCGCCTGAACTATGACGCCGTGACGTTCCTCGCCGACCGCATCTGCGGCATCTGCGGCTGCGCCCACTCGGTTGCCTATGCCGAGGCCGTCGAGCGCGCCCAGGGCATTCATGTCCCGCCGCGCGCCCAGTACATCCGCGCCATCATGCTCGAGGTCGAGCGTCTGCACTCACACCTGCTCAATATTGGCCTCGCATCGCACTACACCGGCTTCGACTCCGGCTTCCAGCAGTTCTTCCGCGTCCGCGAGAAGTCCATGGACCTGGCCGAGAAGCTCTCCGGTCACCGCAAGACCTATGGCCTCAACGTGATTGGCGGCGTGCGTCGCGACATTTTGGCCGAGCAGAAGCTCTCCACGCTCACGACCATCCATCAGCTGCGCTCCGAGGTTCAGGAGCTTGTCGACGTCTTGCTCTCCACGCCCAACTTTATCGAGCGTACGAGTGGCATCGGCATTCTGGACCGCAAGATCGCACGCGACTTCTCGCCGGTCGGCCCGCTCATGCGTGGTTCGGGCTATGCCCGCGATGTGCGCTTTGACCATCCCTTCGACGGCTACGCCGATCCGGATATTCAGAAGATGCATGCTGCCACGGCAGACACCTGCGATGCCTTCGGCCGTACCGCCGTCCGCATCCAGGAGGTCTACGATTCGATCGACATGATCGAGACCATGCTCGAGAACTGCCCGTCGGGCCCCATCCTCACCACGGATTGGGAGTACACCCCGCACAAGTACGCCATCGGTGCCACCGAGGCGCCGCGCGGCGAGGACGTGCACTGGGCCATGCTCGGCAACAACCAGAAGTGCTACCGCTGGCGCGCCAAGGCCGCCACGTACAGCAACTGGCCGGTCCTGCGCTACATGTTCCGTGGCAACACCGTGGGCGACGCGGCGCTGATCGTCGGCTCGCTCGACCCGTGCTACTCCTGCACTGACCGCGTGACGGTGACCGATGTCGCCGCCAAGCGCGACCACGTGCTCGACAAGGAGCAGTTCGAGAACGTCTGGCGCGACAAGTCGCCGCTCGCGGGCGAGGGCACCATGGCCGCTCCGCTCGATGAGGAGGCGCTCTAATATGCTGAAGCTTTGGAAGGTCAACGCCAAGGCCGGCGACGCGACGGTCAAGTACCCGTTTGCGCCGTTCCCCACCAACAAGGACATGCGCGGCAAGCCCGAGCACAACGCCGAGCTCTGCATTGCCTGCGGTGCCTGCGGCGTGGCGTGCCCGGCCGATGCCATTCGCATGGACACCGACCTTGCGGCCGATACCATCACCTGGTCGATCGACTATGGTCGCTGTATCTTCTGCGGCCGCTGCGAGGAAGCCTGCCCCATGGAGGCCATCAAGCTCACCGAGGAGTTTGAGCTGGCCGTCATGAGCAAGGACGACCTCACCAGCAAGAGCGTTTATACGCTCGAGCACTGTTCGCGTTGCGGCAAGCCGTTTGCCCCGCACAAGGAGATCGACTACGCCAAGCGCCTGCTGCAAAAGGCCGGCGGCATGGAGGCCGAGCAGGCCGCCCGCACCGTCGGTATGTGCCAGGAGTGCAAGCGCGAGCTCGACGCCCTGCGCGCCGCTTCGGCCGTAAAGACCGGCAACGCTGCCGGCATGGCTGCCAACGAGACGCTTGCGTCCGGCGAGCCCCAGGGCCCCGGCATGGAGTATCTGGGCGGCCACGGCGTGAACCCGGAGTATATCGACCGCGAGCTCAACCCCGATGCGCCCGAGATTCCCGCCGGTCCGGCGCCGGTCGAGGGCATCATCATGGATTTTGAAATGAAGGAGGAGTAACCATGGCCGAACCCACGCTTTTGCCCGAGCGGCTTCAGTACCGCCCGACCAAGATTGAGCTCGACGAGAGCATCGAGAAGGCCAAGGCGACCCTTCTTAAGAAGATCAAGCGCTCGGTGTACGTCTACCGTGTCGACTGCGGCGGCTGCAACGGCTGCGAGATCGAGATCTTCGGTTCCATCACGCCCGTCTTTGACGTCGAGCGCTTTGGCATCAAGGTCGTGCCCTCGCCCCGTCACGCCGATGTGCTGCTGTACACCTGTCTCTTATACACATCTGACGCTGCCGACGACTTAATAGGTGTAG
>CABSYS010000011.1:0-13192 GCA_902482045.1 uncultured Collinsella sp. | reverse complement strand
CGGCAGCGTCAGATGTGTATAAGAGACAGATGCTCACCGGCAACGGAGCACAGCTGTCGCAGGGCCAGCGCCAGCTGATTTCGATCGCACGCGCTGCCGTCGCCGATCCGCCGGCAATGATTCTGGACGAGGCCACGAGCTCCATCGACACCCGCACCGAGGCCATCGTGCAGGCAGGCATGGATAAGCTCATGGAGGGCCGCACGACGTTTGTCATCGCGCACCGCCTGTCCACCGTGCGCAACTCCGACGCAATCATCTGTCTGGATCACGGCCGCATCATCGAGCGCGGCAACCACGACGAGCTGATCGCCAAGCGCGGATACTACTATCAGCTCTATACCGGAGCGTTTGAGCTGGAGTAGTTCGGCCCGCCGAGACGGCCGATTTGCCGCTCATTCGTCGGGCATGACCCTAAGGTCAATGCCCTCCTCTTTCGGGGCAAATCGACTCATCTCAGCGACCCAAACACAATGCGCCGCAACGAATAAAGCCTCCGCAGCACACACGAGCTGCGGAGGCTTTTCTATGCCCTCTGTTGTTACAAGCTTACCGTTCCTCGCGTTGCAGTCCGGCTGCCTCAGCTGTCTTTACACGGTTCTTATCGACGTACATGTTCTTGTCGGCCTGGGAAAAGAGCCCGCGCATCGTAGGCGGTTCATCAAAATCGCTGGAAAGCGCGTAGCCCACCGCATAGCTGATGGGCATGTCGGGGTGAGCCTCGGAATACTCGTTCACGTTCGCACGAACCCGAGCGAGACAGGACTCCACGGCAGCTCGATCGGTATCCCGCAGCACCGCGATAAATTCATCGCCGCCGTCGCGGCCCACAAAGCAGGTCTCGGACGCCACGTGCCCCAGCTGCTGGGCAAAAGAACGGATGTATTCGTCGCCCTTCTCGTGACCAAAGCTGTTATTGACCGTATGCAGATTGTTAAGGTCGAAGACGCACACCGCAACGGGCGCCTCCGCGGAGACAGGCTGCTCCTGCCCCAAGACCTCCTCGCACTTGTTCTTGTTGGGCAGTCCCGTGGCTTCGTCGAGATAGACTTTGCTCTGCAGTTCGCGATTGAGCGCGGCAGTTCGCACCGCGCGAACAAGTTCGACCGCAAAGGTCGCCACCAAGCCCATGATGTCGATGATCACCAAGCCCTCGAGATAGTTGAGCGCCGACGCCTTCTCCTGAGAGTAGTCCTCTGCGAGTCGCGTAGCATCGTCGCAAATGCCAAAGAACTCCTCGCTCATGGAGATGATGTCGGTGTTCTCGTAGCCGACTTCGTGCACACGGATGATCTCGGCGCAAAGCTCATCAAAATAGTTTGCAAGCTCGGTCATCTTTGCCTGATACTCATCGTCGTCGAGACGGACGAGGTTGAGGTCGTCACTTCCGTAACGCAAACCGTTGATGTATGAATCCACGGCTTTGAGCAGGTCATCTTGAGGCTGGCCCGCGTCCTCGAGCTTAACGATTCGCTGCGTGGTACCGCGCACCAGACCGGCGTAGTTGACCACGCGCGCCGTGCCCTGGATATCGGAGACGAGCAGCATAACATTGATGAAGAAGAAAATGAGAACTGCCGTGAGCACCATCATGAGCAGGCGCACCGCCTGGCTGGCCTTCTTGGCGACAGAAGTATTCACAAGTTCAATCCCCTAAATGACAAAAAAGCAAGTAGCACGCATTGTGCTGAAATTCACGCGCGGTCAACTCTACCATGATGGACCGAGAGCCTCAAACTTGATGCAGCCTATGGGGCGCAGCTTAATCGGGATATTCAATGAGCTACAAGACCTCTGCTATAAGTGCTCGGCGCCCGTTTGTTTTATCACTGCAGGTAGAAAGCGCGATGATGCGTGCATCGGGGCCAACGTCATCCATGTTCTCATGCACCGCCGTCTGCGAGACATGCGTGAGCAGCGTCTGCATCGAGGCCTGGTCCAGGTTTCCCGGCCCAAAGATAATGTCATCACTCGCAGCAAACGAGCACACGGCAACAATGCGCAGGCGGAACGCCCCATCCTTTGTGTAGAGCGTGCCTGTGCGGTGCAGGCCAAAGAAGCCCATGTCTAAAAACCGGTCGACATCGCCAAACATCGCGCCGTTATCCATGTGGTGCGCATAGAGCAGATTGTAGGAATCGGTCATCGCGCGACTGTTGCGCGTATCCAAAAACACCGCTCCCGAAACCGCGGACTCCCCCAACACGTTTTTGTTGAGGTATTCCTGGTTATCTTTTCCCTGAACAAAGGGATAGTCGATGTTGGTGCCATCGATGGTGACCCATCCGACCACGTCGGGATTTTTGGCCATCAGTTCCTGCAGGCGTGCGCAATCGTTGGCCCCGGTGGGTTTGTAGTGCAGCAGCTCATCGCTGATGAACCCGCCGTTCATAACGTTGTTTGTATCCCACAGCGAATAGCCCCCGTACAGCAGCATGAGCAGCACGATAAAGCCGGCAAACCACGTAAGTACGCGGTCGCCGGCTCTCGCCAGCCGAGCCATGCGTTCAAGCTCCATCGGCTGTAATCCTCGCTGTTTTAACGGCGGTTACGACGAGGACGGAAGAAGACCACGCCCATCACGGCAGCAAACGCGACGATTGCCGCATAGGGAACGACCGTCCGAATAACATCGGTGGGAACGGTAGCCTCTTTGGTGTTGGTAAAGGTCACCGTGGTGTCAGAAGTACCGATACCCTTCGGAGAAATAGTATTGGACTTTGTTTCGTTGCCAGTCTCCCCAATCTTGTACGACGTTTCATAACCTTCCTTCTTGTAGTCGCCCTCAGTTACGGCATACGTGTCCTCCGATGAAAGACCATAAAAGATGATGTAGTCTCCGTCTCTAAGGTTCACTGAAACCGTAGATCCCGAATTGGCTACATCTCCGGGCGTGGAAGTGCCGTCTTTTTTCACTTTGACGTACTTATAGGTTTCACCGGTAGCGCCGCTAAGGCTGACGGTAAACTGAAAGTCCTTGTTCTTGTCACCCTGGTTACCCGCGACAATCTTTTTAATAGTCAGCTTATGGGTGGCATAATCGTTTACAAAGCCATCGGTCTTCTTGCCCGAACCTGCTTCTGCGCTAAGAGTACAGCCCTTGACAACATAGCCCGTGCCATTATTTTCTACGTAAACATCGAGGAACAGCGCCCCATTCGTAACGTTGAGGCCATCCAAGACTGGCTTCTGCTGCGTAATTTTGTATCGGTAGATGCCCGGAGCCGTGAACTCTGAGACATCAAGGACGGCACTCAATTGAGCGGTTATTGTCGTAGTGCCGCCGGCGTTCTCATGCTTCAACTTTTTATCAGAGTAATTAACGGAATCCGGTGAAAGCGAAACGGCATCGGGCACTCCAGGAGTAACGGGCATGCCGCTCGTACTCGCACACTCACTCGAATCCGCCGGCGCAATCGAATAGTTAAACATCACACTCGGCACCATGGCGTTCTCATCCATGGTGAGTTTTGAGGCAATCGTAACTTTGTTGTCAGTTACCGGCAGATGCGGAGTAGCAGATCCCTCCTCCGCCCACGCGGGCGTGACAACTCCCACCAAAGCCAGCAGCATCGTGGCAGCCACAACTGTAAACGCCGCCAGTCGCCTCTTTCCAGTTTTCATGTTGTATCCTTCCTCTCGGGCACATGCCCTTAATAAAACCAATCTCCGTGCCTACAGGTTCGACCTGCGCAGCACGCTGATCACGTTGCCTTTGATCTGCGAACGGGCAATCGGCCCGTACAGGCGGCTGTCATGCCCACCCTCGCGCAGATCGGCCAGCACAAAGAACTCATCCGCTGCCAGGTGTACGGGATAGTCCACAGCAGACTCGTAGCGCGGCGTCGGCGTGGTGATATCGCTTTCCACCACAACAGCCCCGTTAACCATGAGTTCGCCTGCCTCGGTAACCGTGATCTCATCACCGGGACGGGCAACCACGCGGCCCAGGCGCTCTTCGCCATCCGCGGTGTATACCACCACGTCACCCTCGTTGAAGCCCTGGCTGAGCCTCCAGTAGAGCATGACGTCACCCGAACAGATACGCGGGGCCATCTCGCCGGTCGTGACCGCACCCACGCCCAGGACCACGCCAAAGAGCAGCCAGAGCGTCACGACAAAAAATGCCAGGCGCGCCAGAAAGCCCACGATATCTCGCCGGTCGTCTGCTCCCCTTAGATCTGGCGCCGCGTGTGCGCCCATCTTCGCGCTCGACACGATCGGGCACTCCGCGCCACAGGACCTCCCCCGCGGAGCGGCACGTGCGGGCACCCCGCCACCAGCATTGCTGGCGCCATGTCTTCTCATAGGCGCCCGCCCCTCCTGGAGCCGCGATGTAAACGCAGCGCAACCATGCCCGTGGCCAGCAGCACGCCGGCGGCCAAAATCGCCAGGGCATAGATGGGATTGTGCGTGATACCCGTAGGCACCGCGACCTGTCGGGAATTGGTGGCCTTAGCTTCAACGGCAACGGTCACACGCGGACCGTTGAGCGTGCCGCTCTCACCCGTAAGCTCAGCGTGATAGCCCAACGAAGAGTAATCGTCTTCGCTCACGGTATAGGTCGCGTTGTAATCCAGCGTTTTAATCGAAACGGTCAGGCCGTCCTTAACGGCAAACGGCACGGTCGCCCTGCCCTGGCCATCGGCCGTAAAGGCCGTCTTGTTTTCCACGGTTTCGGCCTGATCATTCGGTCGCGCCACGAGCGCATGGCTGCCCTGGGCAGACGCATCCGAATACTCGATGGCGTAGGTCTGACCAGCCTTGAGACCCGTAAAGGTCACCGTCATCTTAAAGTAGGCACGCTTGTCGCCCATATTGCCCGTAACGCTCTTGGAAACCTTGAGTGTGTAGGTGCGCGGGGTGAATCGTGCGTATACGCATCCCGTATGGCGGTCCTTCACGTTGTACGTATAGGTGGGTGAAGACGACAGCAGCTCCGGGGCGTCTGGATTCGATAGGTCATACCAGCCCTCAAAGTGATAGCCATCCTTGGGAGCGGCCACCGCCTCCACAAACGTGCCGTCATCCACAAAGTAGGCAACGCCCGATTTATCGTACGCGTCGGCGTCCTTGTCCGAGCCATCCCCGGCATCGATAGAGCCCTTTGCCCCCTTAAGCTTGGAGCTGACCGTGCCGCCCGTCGTTACGTTGCTCCACGTGCTATCGGCATTTTTAAGCTGGGCAACAAAGGCCTGACGATACTTCCATTGCGCCACAAATGTCGCGCCCTGACTCTCAGGGATGTTTTCGACCGTTACCGTATCGCCCGCAGCACCGGTATCCGGATTGACCTTCTTGCCCCTAATGGTAAGAGTGCCGGAATCCGTGGTGCCCTCGGGTGCCGTATGGGTCACGGTGTGCTCCGCGCTAAAACGAACGGCTTTTCCCGAGCCCGCGTACTCCCAGCCCATAAACTTCCAGCCGTTGTTTTGTCCATCGGCGGCATGGGAGGTATAGCTCGCTCCAGCGCCAGAAAGCTGCACGAAATCGCCCGTAGACTCATCGGACGGATCATAGTGATACGCTTTGCCGCCGTTCACATCGTATTGAACGCCTGCCTTGGAAAACACGAGGTGCACTTTATAGTGCTTTGTGACCTTGTCGACCTTAAAGTGATAGGTGCCATCGTTCAATTCGGTCCAGTGCGCCGCATCGTTCGCGGAATAGAACTCGCCGTTGACAAAAGCACCGATAAAGACTGCCCCGTCATCGCGCTTGGCATCGACCATAAAGTAGGAGTTCTTTTCCTGTTTACCTACGTAGTTTTTGGCATAGGTAAAGTCGGCAGTCTTGGTATCGGAGTTATAAAAATACGTTCCGCTTCCGTTGGGCGTCGTGTACGTCTCTATGCGATAGAACTCCCTAAACGAGATATTGTCGAGGAAGTTGCCGGTCGAATTGATCTTGTTGGCCGTGTTGTAGGCCACAAAAGCAAAGACGCTCTGGTTTTGGCCATCCGGAATGGTGTAGGTATAGTCGTAGTCGACCTTTTTCTTGTGCTCGAGCGCGTTGGAACCGTAGGAAGCCCACGCGTCGTTTTCGGACGCCATAATCCATACGCACCATTTTTCGGTATGTTCCGCATCGGCCGTCCACGAGAACGCGCTTCCGCTAGACGCACTGGCAAATCCACCCACTTTGTCAAATTTGGTCGAATACAGGATGATCTTTTTGCTGCAGCCCGATTGGGAAAAATTGGCCACATCCAAGCCGACATAGTTATCGACGCTTATTTGAATCCATTGAATAATTTGCTGGTACTGATCGAGTGCCTTTTGACTGTCCTTATACGGCTCGTTTTCTTGCCGCGGACCGATGATAAGGGCCATGGCGTCTCGACCCGAGCGGCCGCGGTGGTCGAGCCCCCACTCGTACTGTTTTCCCGGCTCGGTCGTCACATATTGGTAGAGCGAACTCGCCTCGTGTGCGTTGAGCTCGGCGGCGTACTCGCCATCCGAGGGTTCAAATGTAACAGAATGCCTAACTGGGTCGATATAGTAGTCGTTCTGGGCAACGATCTCGATACGATGGTCTGTCTCGGTCGTACGCCAATGGGGCGAGCACAACGTAAACTTGCTGGTGCTCTTGTTCCCTAGATGTATATCGTCTTCAAAACTGCCGTTAGCAATGTTCGTATTTTCGTTCTTAAGATTCGAGGTCGAGAACGCATAGTTATTTAACGTTGTCATGGTCTCGGACGAATTTTCTTGATATACCTTGCCGAAGTCAGTATAGATGTCACGCGTGCCCTGCTTTTCCACGTGAACGTCATTGACCAGATTGCCAAACCACTCCCGGTATTGTTCGTTTGCCCCCGTAAGATTTGAATCGTAGCAAGTTAGTGCAAGCATCGTATTTTCGGACGCTGCGGTATAGACTGCCTGATAGGCAAACTCATCGTCTTGCTCGGGAAGCGCTCGATAATAGTGTGTACTGTTGGTGCCAAAGGAGAACCAGCCCTGTCCGTTAGAGCTTACGAGCCACACAGAAAGCGCAATGCGACCGTCGCTCTGCTCAAACGAGAAGTGGGATCCGTCGGCGCTGCTACCAGCAAAGCCGCCATTTGCAGCAAAGGGATCGCTGTAAACGGTGTACTGCTCAACGGTATTTCCCTGGGGCATCTTGCCCTGCGCCTTAAGCCAAGTCCGCAGCTGCATGAGCTGGTCTTGGCCTGCGCTGTTAACCGACAGATTCTCCTGCTGAGGACCCATCGTAAGCATCAGCACGTCGTGTTCGGTTGCGGCGCGATGGTTGAGGCCCCACTCGTACGTGGAGCCGCTCTGGGTGGAAAAGGTGGTGTAGGTTGATCCGGGTTCAAAATAATAACTGGTACCCTGTGGCTTAAAATTCCACGCAAGCGCAAAGTGATTACCGTTAGCTTGTTTGAGGTTTCTTTGACCGTTGAGGAGCTTCGTGGAGAGGTCGAGGCTCGACATCTCGCCGATTTTCTTAGCCCGAGAGGTCGTCGACCAACCAGAAGCTTGGTTGGTAAAGGTTGGGTTCGCTATAAGGTTGCCATCGTCACCGTACGCACGCGAGGGCAACCCCCCCCGACCATAACGAACGCGCATAAGACCGCTGCCAACATCACAAAGGTGCGGCGCATCGACGCTATATGACCGAAAGGACCCTGCATGGGCGCACCCCCCAGCCGCAGCCCGAGCTTTCGCGCAAGCTACACAAGTAGTACGTTTAAGTTTTTTGATTCTACAACCAGCCCAGGGCAAAAGCAAAATCATGCGTAACCGATTTGCAGTCATTTTTCGCATTTTTCGCATTGCGCAGGTAGGACGCCAAAAGCGGCTAAAAAAGCCCCGTCCCAAATGAGCTACTTGAGGAGTTGTGCCATGGCGTTGACGAATTTTTGGACTTGGAGGGTGGGCTCGAGCGGGTAGTGCAGAAAGACCGGCACCTCGCGGCCGCACAGGAACGGCACGCCCACAAAGGCCGGGTGCACCCCCGACCACGCTCCGCAGGTGAGAACCGCGTCGCCCTTTTCCTCCGCCTCGTTAAAGAGCGCAAAGTCAAAGCTGTCCACGTCAATCACGTCCACGCCGCCGTCGGCCAACAGGTCGATGCGCAGGCTGTCCATGGCGTCGTTGCCGTGGCGGAGCACGCGCAGGCGCATGCCCTCCAAGTCGGCGACCGTAATGCGTGTCTTGCGCGCCAGCGGGCTCGTGCGCGGCAGGTCGATATAAAACGGCACGTTGACAATGCGGAGCTTTTGGCAGGCATCGCCCCAGCGCGGGGTCGAAAAACTCGACTGCACCACATCGACCTCGCGGCCCAAGCTGCGCATGACGGATTCGCGCTCGTCATAGAGATCGCTTACCGGCACAATCTCAAATCGCAGCGACGGTTCCAGATCGTGGATGCCCGACCACATCGACAGCGTTTGGCGCCCCGGGCACATCATAGACACGCCCAGGCGCACGGCACCGCCGTCACCCGCCGCACGTCGGGCACGGCGCAGGGCGTCCTCGGACTGGCGCATGATCGAGCGCGCGTCGTCCACCAGCAGAGCACCCGCCGGCGTCACCTTGACGCCCGAGTGCGAGCGTTCGAACAGCGTGATGCCGAACTCGGCCTCGAAGCCCGACACCTGCTTGACGAGCGCCGGAGTCGACACACGCAATTTTGCCGCCGCACGCGAGAAGCTTCCCAGCTCCGCGGCAGCCGATATGGCCTCAAGTCGTCGATCGTACACGTCAATCTCCCGTTTTCGCGCCTGTGACCGCATGGTGCCACAGGGGGTTGTTTTCGCAGGTCACGCACTCAATTGAGAATAAACTGCATCGCACAGTGTAAACCCACGGTTAACGCCATTCTAACAAATATGCAATTCACCTGCGCAAATGCAAAGCATACGATAACCAGCGAAAACCACGTGGGTCGATTAATGGGAACGGCCCACCGGGAGGCACAAGAAGGGAAGTTCCTATGAGCAACTGGCTTAAGCTCGAGGGCGATGTCTGCGCCGTGACTGGCGCGCTCGGCGGTATGGGCGCCGAGATTTGCCGCGAGTTCGCCCGCAACGGCGCCAACGTCGTCCTGCTCGATCTGGACGAGGAGAAGGTCAAGACCGCAGCCGCCGACCTCGCCGCCGAGTTTGGCATCCACGCCGAGGGTTACAAGATGAACGCCACCGACGAGGCCGAGGTTCAGGCCGCCGTCGACGCCACCATCGCCGACTTCGGCCGCGTCGACGTCCTTGTCAACACCGCTGGCATCCTGCGCTTCGCCGCCATGGAAGACCTGCCGCTGAGCGACTGGGAGCAGGTGCTCAACGTCAACCTCACCGGTTACTTCATCACCTCGCAGCGCTTTGGTCGCGAGATGATCAAGGCCGGCCAGGGCCGCCTGGTGCACATCTCGACCGTCGCCAGCCACTCCCCCGAGACGTTCTCGGGCGTGTACAGCTCCACCAAGGCCGGCGTCAACATGATGTCCAAGATGCTCGCCGCCGAGTGGGGGCCCTACGGCGTGCGCTCCAACTGCGTCGAGCCCTGCTTCGTTAAGACCCCGATGTCGGCCAACTTCTACGCCGACCCCGAGGTCGAAAAGAGCCGCAGCCGTCTGATCGCCACGCGCCGCATCGGCGAGGTCAGCGATATCGCCAACGCCGTCATGTTCCTGGCGTCCAAGCGCTCGGACTTTACCACCGGCGACGCCATCAAGGTCGACGGCGGCTTCTCCAACATGATGGGCGACCTCACCGCCAAGCCCGGCGGCCGCCGAGCCTATGCCGACAACTACCTTAAGAACAAGGGCGTCGAGCTTTGGTCCGACGAGTCCGGCGTCGCCAAGCCGACTGACCAGTAAACCAACCTGACAGGGAGGCCCCGCGGACACGCCCGCTCCTCCCCCGTATCGATGAGAAAGAGTCCAATGGCTTCCACCAACTCCAACAAGGGTCGCGCCGTCGTGCTTTCCGCCGCGTGCGTCACCATGTTCTTCATCAGCTCCATCGCGCTGTATTCCGTCGTGAGCAAGAATCTGCTCGCCGTCTATCCCGAGTGGTCCAGCGCCCTTACCTGGGCCTTCCCGGTCTTTCAGACCATCATGGCCGTGACGGGCATCTTCGCCGGCCGCATCTCCGATAAGATCGGCCCGCGCAACGTCGTGATCGCCGCCGCCGTGTGCTACGGCGTGGGCTGGTTCATGTCCGGCACCGTCACCGAGCCGTGGCAGTTCTACCTGTGGTTCTCGCTCGTTGCCGCTGTCGGCAACGGCCTGGGCTACAACCCGGCGCTCACCACCGGCCAAAAGTGGTTCATCGACAAGAAGGGTCTCGCCTCCGGCATTACACTCGCCGCTTCGACCGCCGGCCCCGCCGTGCTGTCCCCGGTGCTCGCCTCGCTGCTCATCCCGAGCCTGGGCATCTTTGGCGCCCTCAAGGCACTCGGCGTCATCTTCTTTGTGACGATCGCCGCCTCCGCCCTGTTCCTGAAGGCCCCCGAGGCCGGTTGGCTGCCCGAGGGCTTCGAGGCCCCCAAGGGCGGTGCACATGCCGGCACCTTCGGCGACCTCACCCCGGGCGAGATGGTCAAGACCCCGCGCTTCTGGGTCCTCATCGTCACCTTCGCCTTCGCCGCTACCGCCGGTACCCTGCTCGTGGGCAAGGTTGCCTCCATCGCCGCCGTCCAGCTCTTCGCCGACCCCACGAGCGCCGCGGCCGTCGCCCTCGGCGGTGTGGTAGTCTCCGTCAACACCTGCGCTAACCTGGTTGGCCGTCTGTCCTTTGGCCAGATCATCGACAAGCTCGGCGCCTACAAGTCGCTGCTCATCAGCCTTGTCGTCACCATCGTCGCCCTCGTCATCATGTCGATGAGCTTTACGCAGGCCATGTTCTTTGTGGCGCTCGCCCTGCTCGGCTTTAGCTTTGGCGCCCTGCTCGTCATCTACCCGCCGCTCACCGGTGGCGCCTTTGGCACCAGCAACATCGGCGTCAACTACGGCATCATGTTTTTGGGCTACGCCGCTTCCACCTGGATCAGCCAGCCCATCACCGCCGTGCTGTATCACGCCGAGGCCGGCAGCGCCGCCTACCAGCAGTCCTTCTACGGCGCCATCGTGATCGCCGCCATCGCCGTCGTGCTCACCGTCTACATGATGGTCTCTGACAGCAAGAAGAAGTCCGCCTAGTAATTGCCAATGTGACAAAGGGACTGCCCCTTTGTCACATTCCACCGCCACCAGTATTAAGGAGTCGAAATGTCTGAGCTCAACCCCGTCCGCATTGCCGTTATCGGCGCCGGCGCCATGGGCCGCAACCACATCCGCTTTGTCACCGAGGAGCCCGAGGCCGAGCTCGTCGCCATCGCCGACGCCTTTGAGGGCGCCCGCGCCACGGCCGAGGCCGCCGGCGTGCCGTTTTATACCGATCCCGCCCAGATGATGGACGAGGTCAAGCCCGAGGCCGTCATCATCGCCACACCCAACGACCTACACCTGGGCGTTGCCCGCGAGGCTGTGAAGCGCAACATCGTGCCGTTGGTCGAAAAGCCGATCTCCAACGACCTGGAGGATGCCCAGGCCTTCGCCGCCGAGGCCGAGACCGCTGGCGTGCCCGTGCTCGTGGGTCAGCACCGTCGCCACAATCCCTTCGTCAACAAGGCCAAGGAGATCATCAAGTCCGGCGAGCTGGGCAAGCTCACCGTGTCGAGCTTCCACTACATGATCTATAAGAATGACGAGTACTTCGATGTCGAGTGGCGCCGCAAGAAGGGTGCCGGCCCGATCCTGGTCAACCTGGTGCACGACGTCGACCTGCTCCGCTACCTGCTGGGAGAGCCCGTTGCCGTCCAGGGCATGCAGTCCAGCGCCGCCCGCGGTTTTGAGACCGAGGACTCCGCCGTGGTCAACGTCCGTTTTGCCGATGGCGCGCTTGCGAGCATGACCATCTCCGACGCCACCGCCAGCCCCTGGAACTGGGAGGCCACCGCTCGCGAGGATCCGCAGTACCGCCCCTTCGACGCCGACGCCTACTTTATCGGCGGCACTAAGGGCGCCCTGTCGCTGCCCCGCCTGCACCAGTTCTCCTACGACGGAGCCTCCAACTGGCACAAGCCGCTGCAGATGGAGATTCCGGCCGTGGACCCGGCACTGCCGCACAAGATGCAGCTCAAGCACTTTGTAAAGGTCGTTCGCCGCGAGGTCGAGCCCGTCGTGACCCCCGCCGACAACGTTAAGACGCTCACGCTGCTTAACGCCATCAAGGAGGCCGCCGAGACCGGCCAGCTCGTCGAGCTGTAATGCCTTAAGAGCGGCCGCGGCAGAAACCCCATGCCGAACCCCTCGGTCCGCCACAAATATGCCCCTCTTCTTTGCCCCGCGAGCAGCCTCCTGCCCGCGGGGCTTTTTGCTACCTTAACGACGATTTTTCTGGGGCGGGGGCTATTTTGCACCTCGGCTTGATTCGTTCGCCACGAAATGGGCCTATCTACTACGTTTAACCGATCGCCCTCAACCATGCCGAATTTCGCGAAATAAAAACCGCAGGTAGACGGCTTGCGTATTCTCTGAAAACCGGGGAATGGTCGACCCATATGGGTTAAACGTAGTAGATAGGCCGTTTTCGTGACGCGGGCCCAAAACAGTCTTTTGGGACGGGTGGTATCCTTGGTAGCCCTGTGCTGCAAACGCACCTTAAACGCAAGGAGTCCCATGGATCTTATCGCCCAGCTCGCCCGCGAGCTCAACCTTAAGGCTGACAACATCGAGGCAGCCGTCAAGCTCATCGACGAGGGCAACACCATCCCCTTTATCTCGCGCTACCGCAAGGAAGCAACGGGCGGCATGGACGACGTCGCCCTGCGCGCACTCGACGAGCGCCTGTCCTACCTGCGCAATCTTGAACAGCGCAAAGAGGACGTCATTCTGCTCATCGATGCCCAAGGCAAACTCACGCCCGAACTCGAGCAGCAGATTCGCGAGGCCACGCAGCTCCAGCGTATCGAGGACCTTTACAAGCCCTACCGCAAAAAGCGCATGACCCGCGCGCAGAAGGCCCGCGAGGCAGGCCTGGAGCCGCTCGCCAATATGATCATCATGCAGGCCTCGGCCAAGGGCAGCGCGCTCGACACCGCCGCGGACTACGTCAACGAGGAGGCCGGCTTCGACACGCCCGAGAAGGCGCTTGCCGGCGCTGCCGACATCGTGGCCGAGACGGTGGCCGAGGATCCCGAGA
>CABSYS010000010.1:0-13487 GCA_902482045.1 uncultured Collinsella sp. | reverse complement strand
CTGCGCATGTCTCGTGGGCTCGGAGATGTGTATAAGAGACAGTCGTCACGCCGGATACGAAATCGACTATAAGCGCGGCGTGGGCTATCGGCTCCTCACCCGCCCGCTTGCTGACGAAGAGATCATACGGCTCCACGGCATGGTCATGCGCAACCGGTCGACGCCCATAGCCATTCGAAAGAGCATGGCGCAGCACCTGGTCGCCATGGCGAGCGCCGATGTTCGCGACTATCTCGATATGCCCGAACCGGCACCGGCCGCCAACGACGCGCCCGTCAAGACAACGCGTCCGCACGCCAAGCGTATCGACACGTGCGAGCTCATCGAACAGGCCATCGACCATGGAACAACCGTCAGCTTTGATATCACAAACGTCCTGACCCGAGGCGAAATCGAGGTGGTGCGGATGACGGTCCGGCCCTTTGCCATCAGGCAGCGCGATGGCGTCTCGTATCTGCTGGGAACGGTCTACGACACCCGAGGCGCCGACGACACCCTGCGCACCGTTGAGGTCAGCCGCATGAAAAACGTCAGCACGCGCTTGCTCGACGGCAAGAAACTCTTTGCTGCGCTAGACGAGGAGGACGCCTCCGCCGCATAAGAACCTCCGCCGTCCATTCAACTACCCGTACCGCCCATCCGGTTCTGTATTAAAAAACCCGCCAAGTTATTGTAAAAATGGACATCCGCGCTACTATAGTTCCACTTGCACTTTGTTTGAGTGCAGTGTTTCCAGCCATTTCTATACTGGGGGGTAACGATATGAAGGACATCACCATCAGCCGCAGGAGCCTTCTGGTCTCTGCTGGCCTGCTCGCGCTCGCTCCGCTCGCCGGATGCGGCGGCAACTCTGGTTCCGGTTCCGCTGCCGCCGGTTCCGACTACACCGTCGGCGTTCTGCAGCTCACCGAGCACTCCGCACTCGACGCCGCCAACGACGGCTTTGTCAAGGCTATCAAGAAGAGCGGTCTCAAGGTCAAGATTGATCAAAAGAACGCCCAGAACGACCAGTCCACGTGTAAGTCCATCGCCGACAAGTTCGTGGGCGATGGCGTCGATCTGATCTATGCCATCGCTACGCCCGCCGCGCAGGCCGCCGCTGGCGCCACCGCCGATATCCCCATCGTGGGCTGCGCCATCACCGACTACGCCGCCTCGGGCCTGGTCCAGGACAACGATAAGCCCGGCACCAACGTCACTGGCGCCTCCGACCTCACCCCGGTCGCCGAGCAGCTCGAGATGATGCAGAAGGTCCTGCCCGACGTAAAGAAGATCGGCCTGCTCTACTGCACCGCCGAGTCCAACTCCGACGTCCAGATCAAGGCCGCCAAGAAGGAACTCGACAAGCTGGGCCTGGACTACACCGATTACACCGTCTCGAGCTCCAACGAGATCCAGTCCGTCGTCGAATCTGCCGTGGGCAAGGTCGACGCGCTGTACTCCCCCACCGATAACACCATCGCCGCGGGCGCCTCGCAGGTGGGCCAGATCTGCAAGGAGAACAAGCTTCCCTACGTGACCGGCGAGGAGGGTATGTGCATGGCTGGCGGCCTGTTCACCCTCTCCATCAACTACGAGGATCTGGGCTACGCCGCGGGCGAGATGGCCGTCAAGATTTTGAAGGGCGAGGCCAAGCCCGAGGATATGCCGATCAAGCATCTCTCGAGCAAGGACCTGGTCGTCGTCAAGAACGACGAGATGGCCGAGGCTCTGGGCATCGATCTTTCCGCTCTGGACGAGTAACGCCATGCGCGGTAGCGCGTCTAGGGCACGCACTCGTGCCGTTGCCGTGTTATTCAATATGTGAGCCACAGGGGCGAACGCCAAAGACCGGCGTTCGCCCTGCTTGTTACGGATGAGACAAAACATCCGGCCGCAGCTCTTTTATGCATTGTTACCGCTATCATGGTGACTCACGTGTCCACCCTATCCTAGGAGGTATAAAGCATGCTTATTGCATTGCAGGGCGCCGTTTCGCAGGGCGTCCTCTGGGGCATTATGGTGCTTGGCGTGTTTATCACGTTCCGCCTGCTCGACATCCCCGATATGACCTGCGACGGCAGCTTTGCCCTCGGCGGCTGCGTCTGCGCCGTGCTCATCGTCAATAATAATGTCGACCCGCTGCTCGCTGTTTTGGCCGGCATGTGTGCCGGTGCCATCGCGGGCGCCATCACGGGCATTTTGACCACCGTCTTTGAGATTCCCGCGATCCTCGCCGGAATCCTCACCCAGATCAGCCTGTGGTCCATCAACCTGCGCATCATGGGCAAATCCAATACGCCCATCCTTGCCAAGGGCACCATCTTCTCGTCTGTCAGCAACATGACGGGCCTGCCGCAGTCCACCGTCGCCATCATCCTGGGCATCTTGCTCGCTGTGGCTATCGTTGCCATCCTGTATTGGTTCTTTGGCACCGAGATCGGCTCGGCACTACGCGCCACCGGCAACAACGAGTACATGATCCGCGCCCTGGGCGTCAACACCAACTCCACCAAGATGATCGCCCTCGTGCTCTCCAACGCCCTCATCGGCCTTTCGGGCGCGCTCATCTGCCAGAGCCAGAAGTACGCCGACATTGGTATGGGCACCGGTGCCATCGTTATCGGTCTTGCTGCCATTGTTATCGGCGAGGTGCTCGGCCGCCTGCTGCCCGGCGGTCTCACGCAGTTCTCCGTCCGTCTTGCCTCTGCAGTCTTTGGCTCCGTGGTGTACTTCCTTATCCGCGCCATCGTGCTGCAGTTGGGCATGGACGCCAACGACATGAAGCTGCTCTCCGCCGTAATCGTCGCCGTGGCCCTGTGCGTGCCCGTGGTTTGGGAGCGCTATAAGCTCCGCAGCTCCTACACGAAGGGGGATGAAGTAGATGCTTAAGCTCTCACACGTCAAGAAGACCTTTAACAAGGGCACCGTCACCGAGAAGCGCGCTCTTACCGGCGTCGACCTTACCCTCAACGACGGCGACTTTGTAACCGTGATCGGCGGTAACGGCGCCGGCAAATCCACGCTGCTCAACATGATCGCCGGCGTATATCCGCTCGATTCGGGCGTTATCGAGCTCGACGGCACCGACATCTCGCGTCTGAGCGAGTCGCAGCGCGCCAAGTACCTGGGCCGCGTGTTCCAGGACCCCATGCGCGGCACCGCAGCCGACATGCAGATTGCCGAGAACTTGGCCCTCGCCAAGCGCCGCGGCCAGCGTCGCGGTCTTTCGTGGGGCGTCACCAAGGCCGAGAAGGACGAGTACGTTGAACTGCTCAAGCGCCTGGACCTCGGTCTGGACACGCGCCTCAACGCCAAGGTCGGTCTGCTCTCGGGCGGCCAGCGCCAGGCACTCACCTTGCTCATGGCCACGCTCACCAAGCCGCGCCTGCTGCTGCTCGACGAGCACACGGCGGCCCTCGACCCCAAGACGGCATCGAAGGTACTCAACCTGACCGAGGAGATCGTCGACGAGAACCACTTGACCACACTCATGGTCACACACAACATGAACGACGCCATCCGTCTGGGCAACCGTCTGATCATGATGCACGAGGGCCACGTGATCTACGATGTGGCAGGCGACGAGAAAAAGTCGCTCACCGTCGCCGACCTACTGCAGAAGTTCGAGGAGGTCTCGGGCGGCGAGCTCGCCAACGACCGCATGCTGCTGAGCTAAAACCTGCCAAAAAGGGACAGGTTTATTTTGGCAGGTTTTATCTGCACAAACGTCAAAACCGCCGCAAAGGGACAGGCGCCCTTGCGGCGGTTTTCGCATATCATGTCGATAATCCAGCGTCAGCAGGGACCACTGGTCAAGAACTAAGGAAACTGCCTTGAGAAGATTTCTTCCCCGCCGTGCAAACCTTATACCCACCAAGAAGCCCGTCCGAATTTGATCGGACGGGCTTCTTGTTGGGTATCATGGTTGAACGATCATGAGGAGGTTTCCCTACATGGAATTGTTTGAGCCAATTCTTCATTTCTTTGCACAACGATGGGTCCACAACATCATCTGGGCAGGTATCTTGGCCATCGGCACCGCCGTTGCCGCCAAGATCGCGTCCAAGACCCTGTACCACCTGCTCAACCGCGACGATAACCCACTCCCTTCATCAAGCATCTTCATCAACATCGCGCGCGCCATCATCTGGATGATTGGCGGCAGCTTTATCCTCGACAACTGCTTTGGCATTAACGCAAACGCCCTCGTCGCCGCTCTTGGCGTCGGCGGCATCGCCATCTCGCTCGGCTTTCAGGACACGCTGTCAAACCTTATCGGTGGCATGCAGGTGACCTTTATGGGCATCATCAAGCCCGGCGACAATATCGAGGTCGGCGGCGTGTCGGGCGTGGTCCAAGACATCACCTGGCGCCATACGACCATCGAGGACGCCTGCGGGCAGACCATCATCGTCCCCAACTCCAACATCTCCAAGAACACGCTCGTGCACCTCATGCCCTTTGGACGCGTTGCCGTGCCCGTCGCGGTCAAGGACACGTCCAAGTGGGCTTCACTGGACGCGTTGGCAGATGAGCTCACCGACGCCACTAAGGCCGCCGTGCTTCCCATCTCGGGCTTTGACAAGGAGCCCTACGTGCTCTTTAGCGAGATCGGTGACTTTGGCATCAAGGGCAAGATCATCTTTATCGTCAGCGACGACAGCACCACTTTCACGGCAGCCGACGCCTGCATCCGCGCCATCGCCCCCATCATCGCCTAAACCACCACAAAGGGGACAGGCACCTTTGTGGTGGTTTCGCATCGTGGTACCATGGTTCATATCGTTGTTTAAACGACTAAGGGAGTAGACACCATGGAAGAGGCCTATCGTCAAGCACGCAAGCGCGGCGAGCAAGGACGTCGACGCGCCATTAGTCAAAGCGAGCATCCGTACCTCACGGACCTCGATAACTTGGTCGCCCAGCTCCCCTTAGGTCAGCGAGAGAGCGTCGGCCTAAGGGACATTCCGCTCGAAATGGTCGTCGGTACGGTTACTAAGGGCCGTCAGTCCGCCTTTTCATGCAACTTTATGCCGTTGCTGCCGTTTAGCACCGAGTTCGCCCGCAAGTGGTCCAACCTCTACGACATCCAGGTGACCGAGGGCTATCGCGATCCCGTCATCGTCACCGAGTTCATGCATCGGTTTTACGTCCAAGAGGGCAACAAGCGCGTCAGTGTCCTCAAATTCCTGGACGCCCCGACGGTTTCGGCCAAGGTCACCCGTCTCTACCCCGGCAAATGGGATTCCGTCGAAAGTCGCCTGTACGGCGAGTTCTGCGCGTTTTGGCGCGTCTGCCCCCTATACGAGATCGAGTTCTCACGCGAGGGAAGCTACGAGACGCTCGCCAAGATGCTCGGTCAGGACCTTATCGAAAAATGGCCGCAGAAAAAGGTCGACTACCTGCGCCACACCTTCTTACTCTTTAAGCGCGCCTACCTTCGCGCGGGCGGCGACCACCTGGACATTACGCCCGCCGACGCCATGCTCGTCTACCTCAATGTGTACAACCAGGACCGCCTGCTGGATACACCGACGGATATCGTCGTAAACCGCCTGTGCAAGATCTGGCGCGAGCTGGTCATTGCCGGCAAAAATAACGAGGACAAGGTAGATCTTGTCGAAGCACCGAGCGTCGACGAGGAGGAGTCGCCCGCCAAGTCCACCTCCGGCGTGCTCAGCTTCTTTATGGGCAAGACCGTCTATTCGGCGGCCAACCCCCTGCGCATCGCCTTTATCCATGAGTTCCCCTGTGCGACGTCGAGCTGGGACAGCCTGCACGACCAAGGGCGTCAGTATCTCGATGAGCACTTTGGCGGTATCGTGCGCACCGAGGCGTTCGAGGACTGCCATGATCCGGACGCGTTCTACGCCGCCGTGGAAACGGCTGTCAAACATGGAGCAAACGTCATCTTCTCGACCTCGCACCGCCTGATGGAATATACGCTCAGGGCCGCCGTTGAGTATCCCCAGGTGCGATTCCTCAACTGCTCCATCGGCCTTCCCCACCAAAGCGTGCGTTCGTACTTTGGCAAGATGTACGAGGCCAAGTTCCTGCTGGGCGCCCTTGCCGCCAGCATGGCGGACAACCATCGCATTGGTTACCACGCATCGGTCTTCGCCTCGGGCGCACTCAGCGAAATCAACGCCTTTGCGATTGGCGCCTCGTTGCTCGATCCCCGCGCGCAGGTAATCCTCACCTGGGGCGATGTGCCCGCCGGCGGTCTTGCCGAGGCCATGTGCCGCGAAGGCGTGAGCGTCATGACCGGCGCTGACATGTCAAAGTCGCTCGAAGACCCTACGGCCTACGGACTCCACCGCCTGGTCGATGGCAAGGTTACCGGCATTGCCATGCCGGTATGGAACTGGGGCCGATACTACGAGCTTATCGTGCGCAGCTTGCTGCATGGCACGTGGGACGAGACCAGCGACGACAGCCAGGTTCGCGCCGTCAATTACTGGTATGGCATGAGCTCGGGCGTCATCGACATTCGCTACGCTCCGGGCCTGCCCTATCAGACGCGCAAGCTCGTTCAGCTGCTCCGCAACGGCATCGTCGAGGGCTCCATCAATCCATTTGGCGGCGAGCTTCATAGCCAAGACGGCGTGGTGCAGATCGAGGGCTTTCCCCCGCTGCCGAGCACGCAAATCGTCGAGATGAACTGGCTGGCCGACAACGTGGTAGGCGCCATTCCGCAGCCCAACGATGAGCCGAAAGTCCGCGCCCTATGAAGATCCTTGCCGTCGCCGATACCGAAGAACGATGCCTTTGGGAGTGTTTTCGCAAGGAACGCTTTGAGGGTGTCGACCTGATTTTGTCCGCCGGCGATCTGGACCCGGACTATCTTGAGTTTTTGGTCACCGTCATCAACAAACCGCTAATCTACGTACGAGGCAACCACGATGACCGCTATGCACGTCATGCTCCGGGTGGCTGCATCTGTGTCGAAGACGCCGTCTACGTGTACCGCGGCGTCCGCATTGCGGGGCTTGGCGGCTCCATGCGCTACCGAGACGGTGCCAACATGTACACCGAGCGCGAGATGACCAAGCGCATGCGCAAGCTCTCCCGCAAAGTGAGGATGGTCGGCGGCTGCGACATCCTGCTCACTCACGCGCCCGCCGCCGGCATGGGCGACCTGGATGATCTGCCGCATCGAGGATTCGAATGCTTTAACACGGCGCTCGAGTCCTGGAATCCCGACTACATGGTGCACGGGCATGTGCATCAGAGCTACGGTCCCGATTTTCAGCGCGAGCGGCAACACGCGTGCGGGACGACGATTATCAACGCCTGCGGTTATACGCAGTTTGAGCTGGACGAGGCGCGCTACCCCATCCGTGGCTGGCAGGCAGCTTGGCTCAATTCGCAAACTATGCGCCGCGAGCTCAAGCGCCACGAGGCCATCGATTCCTCAACCGCCAGAACACCCTGGTAACCACCTTTAAGGCTTGACGCTGCGCCGGCCCCAAGCACCCCATCTCGCCCCTCATGCCGTCGCTCGCGTACCAAAGTACGCATCGCTCCTCTTTCGGGGCGACCTGGGGCACTTGGAACCGGCTCGCTGCGATGCCATAACATTGACGCCAAAGTGCCCAAACCACCACAAAGGTGCCTGTCCCCTTTGTGGTGGTTTTGGCCCGAGATAGCAAGAAACCCGGTCCTGCACGAGGCAGAACCGGGTTTCTTTAGCAATGCTTGCTTTGCTCAGGCAGTAACTGTTAGTTACTCAGCCAGGAAGTCACGCTGGACAGCGGGATCGACCTTGACGCCAGGGCCCATGGTGGAAGACACAGAGATGGACTTGACGTACTTGCCCTTAGCAGAAGAGGGCTTGACACGCAGGATCTCGGTGTACAGGGCAGCGTAGTTCTCGACGAGCTGCTGCTCGGAGAAGGACTTCTTGCCCAGGGGCACGTGGCAGATGCCATAACGGTCGGCGCGATACTCAACGCGGCCGGCCTTGAGCTCGGAGACCATCTTGGCGACGTCCATGGTCACGGTGCCGAGCTTGGGGTTCGGCATGAGGCCACGGGGACCAAGAATCTTACCGATGCGGCCAACCTTGGCCATCATGTTCGGCGTAGCGATAGCGGCGTCGAAGTTGATCTCGCCCTTCTGGATCTGGGCGACGAGCTCGTCGGAACCGATGATGTCGGCGCCGGCAGCCTCGGCCTCGCGGGCCTTCTCGCCCTCGGCGAAGACGGCAACACGAACGGTCTTGCCGGTGCCGTGGGGCAGGGAGATGGAACCACGGATGTTCTGGTCAGCCTTACGAGTATCGATGCCCAGACGGAAGTGGGCCTCGACGGTCTCGTCGAACTTGGCGGTGTCGAGCTCCTTGATGAGCTTGGCAGCCTGAAGGGGGGTGTAGAGCGTGGCGCGGTCGATCTTCTCGGCAGCGGCGTTATAGCTCTTACCATGCTTAGCCATGTGCATTACCTCCTGTGGTTAAACGGGCGTGAGCCCTCCCACATCGTATCGTGTGCCCTATTGCACACATATAACGGGCGCCCCGGTCGGAGCACCCGTCATTACCTAAAGAAATCGCTACTCAGCGATGGTGACGCCCATGGAGCGGGCGGTACCGGCGATGATCTTCTTGGCGGCGTCAATGTCGTTGGCATTGAGGTCCGGCATCTTGATCTCGGCGATCTTGGTGAGCTGCTCCTGGGAGAGCTGACCAACCTTGTCGGCCTGCGGCTTAGCGGAACCAGACTTGAGGTTCAGCTCCTTCTTGATGAGGTGAGCCGCCGGCGGGGTCTTGGTGATGAAGGAGAAGGACTTGTCCTCGTAGACAGAGATCTCAACGGGGATAATGTCGCCCTTCTTGTCCTGCGTCTCGGCGTTAAAGGCCTGGCAGAACTGCATGATGTTCACGCCAGCAGCACCCAGGGCGGGGCCGACGGGAGGAGCGGGGTTAGCTGCACCAGCAGGAATCTGGAGCTTAATGACGTTGGCAACCTTCTTCTCAGCCATGGTCATTCCTTTCGAATCACGAGTGTGAAGTACTTGCTATATCGTAAGCACGCACGTGTTAGAAGCACTCCTGAGATGAGCAGTCACAGAAGAAGCACGCTCGCGCGAACGGACGAAAACTTAAGCGATGACAGCGACCTGGTTAAAGTCGAGCTCAACCGGCGTCTCGCGGCCAAAGATCATCAGCGTGACCTTGAGCTTGCCAGCCTCGGTGTTAACCTCGGAGACTTTGCCATCAAAGTCGGTAAGCGGGCCATCGGTGACGCGGACGGACGTACCGACCTCAATATCAACCGAGGTGCGCTTGGGCGAATCGCCCTTACCGGGACGACGAGTCATCTTGTTGTACTCGTCGCGGGAAAGCGGAGCGGGCTTGCCGTTGCCGCCCAGGAAACCGGTGACGCCGGGCGTGTTACGAACACACGTCCAAGCATCGTCATCCATCTCCATGCGGACCAGGACATAACCCGGGAAGATCTTGGAATCCTTGGTCTCGCGCTTGCCACCCTCTTTAATCTCGGTGACGCGCTCCATAGGAATCTCGATATCAAAGATACGGTCCTGCATGCCCATAGTCTCGATGCGATGCTCGAGATCGGACTTAACACGGTTCTCGTATCCAGAGTAAGTGTGAACGACGTACCAACGCTTAGACATGGTTTAGCCCCTCAATCCAGAGAACAGAGCAAGAGCCTCGCCAAAGCCAGCATCGAGCAGAGCGATGACGACGCCGACGACGATCAGAGAAGCGCAAACGACGACCGAGTAGTTCACGAGCTCCTTCTTATCGGGCCACGTGACACGCTTCATTTCGGATTTGACCGAAGTGAAATACTTCTTGGTGCGGGCGAAGAAACCAGCCTTCTCGTTCTTCTTGGACTTCGCAGCCTTCTCGTTCTTCTTGGCAACGGCCTTCTTGGCCTCAACCTTGGAGTTGGCGGCAGCGTTGTTGGCAGGCGCCTGCTGCTGAGCCTTCTTCTTGTTCTTCTTGTTGGCCATTTGGGTTACCTCCGCGCAATGCGCTTATACATGAGTAAACCGTAAGCCCCCAATTGGGAGCTTACGGAATAATGACTGGCACGCCAGGAAGGACTCGAACCCTCAACACTCGGTTTTGGAGACCGATGCTCTACCAATTGAACTACTGGCGTATGTGACTAGAGACTAGCGAGTCTCTTTGTGCAGCGTGTGGTGACGGCACCAGGGGCAATACTTCTTAATCTCCATACGATCAGGCATGGTCGACTTGTTCTTGGTGGTCGTATAGTTGCGGCGCTTGCACTCAGTGCACGCAAGAGTAACTAGAGTACGCATGTATCCTGAACCTTTCATTTCCGCCCCGTACGGGCACGAGTTGATACTTTATCAGCTCTACGTAAGTGCTGTCAACGAAAACCTCGAATCAATTGGTTCTCGGTGAACCCATTCATATTTGGAACACATCAATGGAGCCAACGAGATCTAATCGACGGTGCACCCAGGACCATAATCGATCCTCTCGACACCAGCAACGGCTCAATATCCATTGCAGAAAAGAACCCGGCACCCATATAAGTGCCGGGTTCTCTAAGTCAGCTATATCAAAGAGCTAATTTACTCAATGATCGTGGAGACGATGCCCGAACCGACGGTGTGGCCACCCTCGCGGATAGCGAAGCGCAGGCCCTCCTCCATGGCGATCGGGTGGATGAGGTCGCCCTCGATGGTGATGTGGTCACCAGGCATAGCCATCTCGGTGCCCTCGGGGAGCTTGACCGTACCGGTAACGTCGGTGGTACGGAAGTAGAACTGAGGACGATAACCATCGAAGAACGGGGTGTGACGGCCGCCCTCCTCCTTGGTCAGAACGTAAATCTCGCCGGTGAACTTGGTGTGCGGGGTAACCGAACCGGGCTTGCAGAGAACCTGGCCGCGCTCGATGTCCTCGCGCTTGATGCCGCGGAGCAGCAGACCGACGTTGTCGCCAGCCTCGCAGAAGTCCATGGACTTACGGAACATCTCGATACCGGTAACGACGGTGTTCTGGGTATCCTTGATGCCGACAATCTCGACGGGCTCGTTGAGCTTGAGCTCACCGCGCTCGACACGGCCGGTAGCAACGGTACCACGGCCGGAGATGGTCATAACGTCCTCAACGGCCATCAGGAACGGGAGGTCGTTGTTACGAGCAGGCGTCGGGATGTACTCGTCGACGGCCTTCATGAGCTCGCGGATGGCGTCCATCCACTTGGCGTCGCCCTCGAGAGCGCCCAGAGCGGAACCACGGATGACGGGGATGTCGTCGCCGGGGAAATCGTACTCGGAGAGGAGCTCACGGGTCTCCATCTCGACGAGGTCGATGAGCTCGTCATCGTCAACCATGTCGCACTTGTTCAGGAAGACGACGATGTAGGGAACGCCGACCTGACGGGCGAGCAGGATGTGCTCGCGGGTCTGAGCCATGGGGCCGTCGGTAGCGGCGATGACCAGGATAGCGCCGTCCATCTGAGCAGCACCGGAGATCATGTTCTTGACGTAGTCAGCGTGGCCCGGGCAGTCAACGTGAGCGTAGTGACGGGCAGCAGTCTCGTACTCGACGTGGGAGACGGAGATCGTAATGCCGCGCTCGCGCTCCTCGGGAGCCTTGTCGATGTTCTCGAACGCAGTGAAGTCAGCCTTGCAGCCCTCGGTCTCGGAGAGAACCTTGGTGATGGCAGCGGTCAGCGTGGTCTTGCCGTGGTCGACGTGACCAATGGTGCCGATGTTAACATGCGGCTTAGTGCGCTCAAACTTCTCTTTGGCCATAAAGCCCTCCTCTAAACAGGTCGTCCCCGGACGGGACTTTGCCTTTATACCATAGTGGCCTCTCAACATACTATTGAGAAGCCACCGTGTTACCTATGGTAGCGGTGACTGGATTCGAACCAGTGACGCCACGGGTATGAACCGTGTGCTCTAACCAACTGAGCTACACCGCCGGATGGAGCCTGCAACCAGACTTGAACTGGTGACCTCTTCGTTACCAACGAAGTGCTCTACCGACTGAGCTATACAGGCACTTGACGGGTGGGAGCTATAGGATTCGAACCTATGTAGGCAGAGCCAACGGGTTTACAGCCCGTCCCCATTAACCACTCGGGCAAACTCCCAATCGTTCAAGTATTCGCAGGTCCTTTGGTCTTTTGGACCGCCGCCCCCGCGAACGAAGAAGATAATACGATGCTACCTTGGGGGCTGTCAACGAAAACCTCTAGATACACGGTGCCGGGCGTATCTATATGCTTTTGACCTGCGGTTTTGCTGAGTTTGGATATGAAGGACGGTGAATTTGCATATAGCGGTGACATTTCCCGAGGGAACACTTTGGCGTAGTGGAGTGAGCCTGCAGAATATTACTTCGATAACGACTCATTTGCACCTATATATAGGTCGAGATCGGGCTTCCCAGACAGATTCGAGTGTGGATTATCTCCCGTTTGAAATCGAGCGTGGATAATCTCCCACTTTTGGCGTGCCACTGGGCCCAAAGTGGGAGATTATCCACGCTCATTCACTAAGCGGGAGATTATCCACGCTCGTATGTCCGATAAGCCACGCTCGACCAGGATGACTGGGACCAGTCCGGCCTTTATCTCGATCTGTAACATCTAGAGAATTTTTTCTCCCCTATCTGTTACAAATCGAGATATTACGCAGAGACCCCAGCTTACGTCTCATTCTGTAACTGCTAGAACGGTTTTCAGCCTCTTCGTGTTACAGATCGAGATGTTATCGGCCATCCCTTGGCATTGTCTCAATCTGTAACTATAAGGAGGGTTTTCAGCCTCTTCGTGTTACAGATTGAGACAAACCGAAAACGGAATGGGCGCTGACCCAATGGCACACCACCTAAAAAGAAACGGGCCCTGTCCCATAAGGAACAGAGCCCGAAACCCTCATGGAGCCAGTGACAGGAATCGAACCTGCAACCCACTGATTACAAATCAGTTGCGCTACCGTTGCGCCACACTGGCACACTTGGCGCTTTCACGCGAAGCCAGTTAAGAATAAAGGAATTGCGGACGAGGCGCAACAGACCCTTTGACCGACCACATCTCAAAACCCTTCGTCAGAACGAATAGTTTTATCTGCTCGCCAGAACCAAAAACTATTCGTTTTGGCGAGGCCGGCCTGCAACCCACTGATTACAAACCAGTTGGTTGGTCAATCGAGAAAGCAGCCCCCATTGAAGGTCTACCTACCTCCCGCGCAGGGCCTTGAGCTTAGCCAGCGCATCGGGGCTCAGGCGGCTGCCCAGAGTCATCTTGATCTGCGGAGCTTCCTCTGCCTCGTGAACGTCGTTATCGATCTGTTTGATCTCGTCCACCAGCATACGGCTCGAGATGCGCGTAACGCCCTTGCCCATGACGACGGCCTGGATCGTGCCGTCACTCGATACCACGGAGCACGCGCGGCCTTCCTCGCGCGCCTCGATGCAGAGCTTCTGCACCACGGTATCGGCCGATACGCTGTCTCTTATACACATCTCCGAGCCCACGAGACATGCG
>CABSYS010000009.1:0-13601 GCA_902482045.1 uncultured Collinsella sp. | reverse complement strand
TCGTCTACCTGCGGTTTTGTTTTTCCAAAAAGCGTCGTGCTCGCCCTTAACCGATTCAGCGTAGTAAACCGGCATAGTTTTGGACGTGGCGGCAATGTTGCGCAACAAGAATCACGATTTCTCCCGTACGGTGTAGTTGGAAGAACTGCGCGGGCGCATTGCGGCTGCGGCGAGAGACGGGAGATGCGATGTATTGCACCAAGTGCGGAGCTCAGATACCCGATGGCTCCATGTTTTGCACGATCTGCGGCGCTCGCGTGGGCGGCGTTGAGGACCAAGCAGAGCCTGCGGCGTTTCCGGTAGGAGATGTGCCGGTGGACGACCCTGCGGGACGGCGCGCTCTTCAGGATGTCCCGTCTCCTGTGATCTGGGAACGTTTTCGTGAGCCTCCTTTGATCGTGGGACGTTTTTGTGGGTCTCCTATGACCGAGCCTGCTGAGGCCGCTCGGCCGCTTGTTCCGACGCCGCAGCCCAAGAAACCCAAGCACAAAGGCCGTATCGTCGCTGCCGTTATCGGCGGTGTTGCCGTTGTCGCCATTGTCGCCGCTATCGTGATCGTGCCGCGTATTGGCGCGTCGTCCGAGGTAACTTCGGGTGGCAAGGGCTATGTTGTCTGCGCATGCGAGACTAAAGTGCTGCCCAAGAACAGCAAGGGCAAAAAGCTCAAGAGCTATACCGTCGAGCTGGCGCCGGTGTCTGGCAAGGGCAAGAGCTACACCATCAAAGTGGATGGCGAGGACGGCTTTGCCATGGAGGACTTTGGCGAGCTGCCCGACCAGAAGTACCAGATGACCATCACCTCGGGCAAGGGCAAAAAGAAGAGCACGACCACCATGAAGGTCGACTACGCCAAGGAAGGCTCGGACGCTCCCAAGAACGTTGAGCTCACGCAGTCCAAGAAGGAGGCCAAAGCCTCTGCCAAGGCGGCGGTCAAGACGGCAAACGAGCTGTTCACCGATAAGATTCTCGAGTACCAGAAAAAGTACGGCGAGGGCGAGGCTGTTGAGATTGATGATTCTCAATCTACGTATGGAGCCCAGGGTGTTGCCTATGCCAAACTTGTTGACTTTGATGGCGACGGCCAAGATGAGCTACTGATTGAGTATTCCGATGAACCGGTGGACCGTGTGGATAACGCGGCCGCTGCGCATCTTGAAGTCTGGGCGTATAAGAATGGCAAGATTGAGAAGGTCTATACGCCGGATGTTAGTGTGGCTCCCCATCAGGCGTATGTGTCTTTCGCTCCTTTTTCTGGCGTTTATGGCGTGCTAGTTTACGATAAGGATTCGGTAAACGAAACCATCGCAACGGTGGCCACGACGCTGGAGCAGCTGAAGTCGAAGGACTCTGACGATGCGCAGGTGGGCTACGAGGCCGTTTCTGCCACGCAGGATGTCGACTTTACGGCTGCGGTTGGCGAAGGCCCGCTGGATCCGTCTCCCGATGACACGTGTCAGATCACGGCTACGTGGACCTACCCCCAGGTGAAAGGCCAGGGCGTGGGCGTCGCCAAGTTTAACAAGGATATGGTCCAGCTCGTTGCGGATACGCTCGAAGCGAGCAAGCAGGCCTCGATGGATGACGAGGACAGCCGCGTGACCATGATGTACACCGCCGAAATCGTCTCGATCGATGGCGATATTGCCTGTGTGCGCACGTTTACCGACAGCTATCAACCTCCGTATCGATCGGAACGAGTGACGAGGTCGGCGTACTACAACCTCAAGACGGGTGAACAGGTTTCGCTCGAGGACTCGCTTGCGCAGCACGGGCTCTCGTTCGATACCCTCAAGAGTGAGGCCAAGCAGGCAATTAAGACGGCAAAGCCGGATATGGACTCTGTGTCCGAAGACAACATCGACGATGACGATAACTACACCGAGGATCATTTCTACTACGACGGCAAGGGCTATATCATCACCCTCGATACTGGCGAGTTTGACTGCATGGCATGGGATACCCACGACTTGGTTGCGCACGCCTTCGACTCGAGCTATTCCTGCGGCCAGGATGTAACGCCCGAGCGAGCCAAGGCCACGTACGTACCCAATGAGTAAGGTTGACCGCAAGAGCTAAATTGAACTGTCCCCGGTGGCGCAAAACGCAGCGCCGCCGGGGACTTTTTGATGCAAATTGGCTCCGAAACAAGTTATCTGGGTCCACCCGCGCCACGAAAAGCGCCCATCTACTACGTTTGCCGGGGTTGGACCGACCATGGAGCGTTTTTTAACAATGCGGCAAGACGTTTACCTGTGGTTTTGTTAACGCAGATATGGCTATGGTTGGCACCCTTGGGTTAAACGTAGTAGATGGGCGCATTTTTTGGTTCACAGCCCAAGAAGAGGTCGTTAGCCGCGCTGGAGGCCGAAGAGTTTGGCATTGCGCTCGGCGACCATCATGTTGATATCGGCGATTTCCATCTCGCCGTCAATGTAGGGCTGGTAGGTGCCGTACGGGTCGCCTGCTCCCAAGCTGCAACTGCCGCAGTTGTCGCAACTGCCGTTGCCGCAGCCAGCAAGCGCTAGCTTGATGATTTCCTCACGCTCGGCGCGCGTCGTGTCCTTGATGAGCTTGCTTTTTGCCATGACGTTCCTCGATTCGCTTGTGACCGTCGGCCGCGCATGTCTTGTAGATACCGGCGGGCTTTGCCCATCATAGGCTTTTGCGCGGGTAGAATGCATGGATAACTTGATGCTTACGGGCGACGGAAAGGAAACGTTGCATGGACCAGGATAAGACGACCGTAATGGGTAGCTACGGCTCCCCGCGGACGGGCAATGGCGCCGATGAGACCCGCGTCGTGCCGGACGCCCGATACGCCTCGCCCGATGTGACCCAGGCGTCGGCCGATCCCACGCGCGTTGTGAATTACGGAAACGCAGCGCAGGACCCGTATGGTGCCTCGTCGCAGAGCCCCTACGGCAGCGCGGCGGCAGACCCTTATGACGATCTGCTGCAAAATCCCATTCCGCAACCTCAGCAGACGACCTATATGCCGCGCACGGCACAGCCGCGCTACGAGTCGCGCGACCGATATGCGCGCGAGCCGTATCGTGAGTATCCCAAGTCCATCTCTCAGTATGGCGAGGACGAGGAGAAGAAGCCTTCGCGCTCGTCGGGCGTGATCAAGAAGATCCTGATCGTGCTGGCGATCTTCTTTGCCCTGTCGGTTGTGTTTGCCATCGTGTCGGGCATGCTCAACAAGCGGGGCGCCACGACTGATACCACGGCCGAGCAGACCGAGACTACCCAGTCCGGCACCGTCGACCTGAGCGATATCCCGGGTCAGTACTGGTCCAACGCCAAGAAGCTCCTCAAGTCGCGTGGGGCCGACCTTTCGAACGCCGTGATCCTGACCGACGATGGCTCAACACCTGTTGTCGACGCCAACTGGGTCGTGACGTCTGCCTACTATAACGACAACGGTGGCCTCGAGATTCAGCTCACGCGCAAGGACAACTCGTCGGGTAATGCGTCCGGCGACCAGGGTGGCGCGGACAGCTCGAGCTCCAACACGCTGGAGGACCTGAGCAACAAGGCCCAGGAGCTTGGGGACAAGGCCCAAGAGCTGGGTGACACGGCTCAGAATCTCGGCGATACCGCACAGAACCTGGGCGATATGGCAACGAACGCCTGGGGTGCCCTGCAAAACGGTATTTCGGGCGCGCAGGGGAACTAGCGGTCGAGCGGCTAGAGCCTTAGCAGTGCAAACAAAAACGGGACGCAGGATCGCGTGACCGGGCGCGTAGGCGCGTTGGTCGGCGGTTCTGCGTCCCGTTTTGCTGTCGATTACAGCTGTTCGGCCGGGCGGTCGGGCGAGCTGAAGCCCGAGTCAAATGTGACGACGCACGAGGCATCGGGCCGGCGCTCGTGCACGATGCGCGTGACGAGCTCCAGCAGCTCCTCGTCGGATATGTCAAAGCCGTCGGGACGCACCAGGTCAAACGAAACGAACCCGTCGTGCTCGTGCAGGTCGTGGATGGAGAGCGCGGGATCGATTTGCGCTATGCCGCGCTTGACCCAGCCACGCAGGTCGTCGCCGGTGGTGGCGATGGGGTCGCAGTGCAGCGTGATACCGATGCCCATCTGATGCTTGATATCGTGCTCGATGGTGTCCAGAATCTCATGGTGCTCAAACGCATCGCCCTCGCCGGGCATTTCCACGTGTGCGCTGGCAAATTGCCGACCGGGGCCGTAGTCGTGCACCATCAGGTCGTGCGTGCCTAGGACCTGCGGATACGACATGATCTTGTCGCGGATTGCCTGGACGAGCTTGGGGTCGGGCGCTTGCCCCAGCAACGGGCTGATGGCGTCGCGCACCAGGCCCAGACCGCTGATGCAGATGAAGACGCCCACACCCAGGCCTGCCCAGCCATCGAGATCAAAGCCGGTCGTCTGCGAAATAAGCGCTGCGGCCAGGACTGAGGCCGAGGTAATCACGTCGTTTTTGGAATCCTGCGCCGTGGCGATAAGCGTCTCGGAATCGATGCGGTTGCCCAGCGTGCGGTTGAACGCCGCCATCCAAAACTTGACGAGCATGGACAGGATAAGGACTGCCATGGAGAGCGCCGAATACGCGGTGGGGGAGGGCTTGATGATCTTGGTGACCGACTCCAGGATCAGGTTGATGCCGACGGCGCAAACGAGAACGGCGACAAACAGCCCCGCTAGGTACTCGTAGCGGCCGTGGCCGTAGGGGTGCCCCTCGTCGGCCGGGCGGCTGGCAAGGCGAAATCCGAGCAGGCTCACGATGTTGCTCGAGGCGTCGGAAAGGTTGTTGAAGGCATCGGCGATAAGCGAGACGGAGCCCGCGAGCAGACCAGCTATGCCCTTGGCCAGGCACAGCGTGATGTTGAGCCCGATGCAGATGAGGCTTGCGGCAAAACCCGCGTTAGTGCGACAGGTTGTATCGACCGGCTCGCCCTCGCTGCCGGGAACAAGCGTATGTACCAGCCGATTTACAAATAGCATAACGATCGTCCTCACAATCATATTTAAGGGGATAGTGTAGCTCGCACAGACGCAACGTGTACCGATGCTCAGAAAATGCAGCAATGGTCTGCCGGCGCTAACGGGCACGAGGCGGAGGGGGACGACTGCCCGCGCGCCTTCGAGTTCACTGCGCCTTCCCGTCCGACCGAGTGCTCCATTTTGGGCCACATGGGTATGGGCACGCGCCGATTTGCTCGACATACTTAATGTCGACAGCCCTGTGCAAAGGAGGACGTTTCCATGGACGAGATGTTTGCCATTAAATGTCAAAACTGCGGCGGCCCCATGTATTCGCACCAGGCAAAGCGCAGCTTTGAGTGCGCCTATTGCGGCGCGGTCGTTCCGTGGCAGGCCGATGCGGGGGAGCCCAAGAGCGCCCTAGGTATCCGTCATACGCCGCTGACGGTGGTTGACGGGCTGCTCAAGTTCACGCACGTCTCGCAGCTCGAGCGCCCGGAGGACCCGGACTGGTATTTCTTCAATGCGCACTGGCGCAATCAGTCGGTTCTGGAGCATCTGTTGTGGGAGGACCGCGGCACGGCGCAGGAGTTCCAAGAGGCGACGCACGTGAGCATTCCCTGCCCCTTCTGCGGCGCGTCCTTTGAGGGGTCATCGACCCAGCGCGTGTTTGAGTGCCCGTCATGCGGCAATAAGATCGGCGTTGCCGACCTGCTCAAGCCCGGTACGTTTAGCAAACGCCTGACCATGGGCGTGGGTGCCGAATACGTTCCCGAACAGGGCGTCCCTTGCGAAATCTCGCCTCAGCAGGCACGTGCCAACGCGCTGCAGCTGGTGCGCCAGTACCCCGACGCCTTTGCCGGGCACGACGTAGAAGACGCGATCCAAAATGACATGATGCTCTTCTATTTCCCCATGGCGCTGGCGGACCTGCGCATGATGGCGTCCTTCCCGGTCAAGGGCCTGAGCAAGGAGACCCTGGTGTACTACGAGGTGCTCGACTGGGCATATCCCAGGGCAAACTACCTGGACGTTCGCCTTATGGGCATTTTGGAGCCGTGGGACTTTGGCAAGGTGGGGCCGTTCGATCCCGCCATGCAGGAAGGCGACTTCCGCGTCGTTTCCGTCGATGCGTCTACCAAGGACCAGGTGGTCATTGATAAGCTGGCGCTCGACGTTGCAGGCAACGATGCCGAGGCGGTGCTGGGGCTCAATAAAAAGAGCATCCGCGCCTGGGCGCGCAAGGCCCGCAAGCATAAGGACGGCCTGGTGATGGTGCCGGTCTACTTTATCGATCGCCCGGCGTCGGACAGCCGCGACGGCGAGCAGGTGCGTATTGCCGTAAACGGCCAGACGGGTCGCGCGGCAGCGGTGGTGTTTGGCGACAAGCGCGAGACGCATGTGGTAGCACCGCTCAATCCCAGCGTGATGCTGTCGAGCGAAAGCACCGTGCACGCCACGCCCATCGAGGTCAAATACGTTAAATCGCCCTTCCTATACCAGATTGTACGCCGTGGAGGCGGTGAGCAACCGCGGCAGGTGGCAGCAGCAGCTGAGGGTTCCTACCGAGAGGAGAAGCCCAAACGCAAGGGGTTGCTCGCTGCGATTTTTGGTAAGTAAGGAGTGGTGCCGATCGGCACTGTAGCGTGATGGCCGGGGTGCGGGGCGGCTCGCAGGAGCGCGAGCTGCCCTGTTTTTATGCGGCGACAAGGCCCGCTGGCGCTCCATTAAATACTCACGCTCACAGCGCAAACGTTGAGCAACATTACGTTTGCCGATAGCTATTAAAAAATGTCCGTTCGCGGTAGTAGTATCAAAAAAGAGGGGTCCCAAATGGAACCCCTCTGGCAAGTCAAATTGTCCCCTACGGGACGCCTTCAAAAGAAGGCATTTTTGGCAAAGCCGTATTTTGACTCGCAGTGTCGATGTAACTGGTAATCGACAAGGCAACTGTAACACAGCGCGGAAGGGCTGGTCGACATGAATTTAAGAAACTACTCTGGCGACTACAATATCGGCCTTGACATGGGAACCGGCTCCGTTGACTGGGCGGTGACTGATGCCCAGGGCAAGCTTCTGCATTTTAAGAGGCAGCCGACGTGGGGCAGTCGTTTGTTCGATAGTGCGCAGCCGGCGTCCGAGGCGCGCGTTCATCGTGGGCAGCGCCGCCGTTACGTGCGCCGTCGTTGGCGCCTCGACTTGCTGCAGAAGCTGTTCGAGCCCGCGATGAATGAGGTCGATCCGGGCTTTTTCATGAGACTTAACCAGTCGCGGACCATTGAAGGTGACCCGATCTTTACCAAGGACTTCACCAAGGCCGATTACTACGATCGCTTCCCGACCATCTATCATCTGCGCGCTTGCCTTATGGACACCGATGAGCAGGCCGATCTTCGTTTGGTGTATCTTGCGATCCATAACATCGTTAAGCATCGCGGTAACTTTTTGCGCCAGGGAGAGAAGCTGACGGCGAAGACGGCGAAGACGTCGGATGCCCTTAAGAACCTCAATGGTGCTCTGAAGGCATGGTGCGAATCGAGAGAATATGAGTTCGCGAAGCTTGATGAACTCTCTGTAGCGAAGATCTTGGCTGACGAGAGGTCTTCTCGTTCGCAAAAGGCAAAAGACATTCAGGCGCTTGTAAAAGTGGACACTGCGGATGCGGCTGCGAATAAAAAGCTGGCAAAGGCTTTGTCGAATGCTGTCGTTGGCCTTCAGTGTGAGTTCAAAGACGTGTTTGGCGATTTTGAATGCGAGGCAACTAAGCTCGCGCTTTCGGATGACGAGAAGCTAGAAGCGCTGCAGGCCGCATGTCCCGATGACTGCGTCGAGCTTCTGGAGGCAACCTGCGGTGTTTATTCCGCTTACGTGCTGCAGGGGCTTTTGTCCTATGCTGAGGGACAGACTATCTCGGTCAACATGATCGAAAAATACAATTGTTACGCGAATGATCTTGATCGGCTCAAGACTTTGGTCCGCGAATATGCTCCCGGCTCATATGAGTCTTTCTTCCGCGGCGCAACCTATCATGATTCGAATAGCGATGACCCCTCGCGCGACTACGATGTCTCTAAGGCACAGGGTTACACCGCATATGACCTGCATAAACTGTCTTACGATGACTTCGCTAAATCCGTAAAGAAGCTCTTTGCGGGAACGGGCGCGGAGGCGGATGAGCGCTATATCGCCATGATGGACGCATTCGACAAACAACGCTTTTTACGTCGCCTTAAGACGAGCGATAACGGTGCCATCTACTATCAGCTGCATCTTGAGGAACTGCAGGCCATTCTCAAAAACCAGGGCCGCTTCTATCCGTTCCTCAAGGACGAGGCTGCGAAGATCGAGAGCCTGGTCACATTCCGTATCCCGTACTATGTGGGACCGCTGACGCCTAAAAATGCTGCCCAGGACAAACATGGCAACCACCGATTCCAATGGTCCGAGCGCAAGCCCGGTATGGAAGATGCGACGATCACGCCTTGGAACTGGGACACCGTAATCGATAAGAACAAGAGTGCCGAGAACTTTATCATGCGCATGACGGGTGATTGCACTTATCTTGCTGGCGAGAAGGTGCTTCCCAAGCAGTCTCTGCTCTATGAGGAGTTCTGCGTTCTGAATGAACTCAATGGCGTTCGCTGGTCCGAAGATGGTGACGATTGGCAACGCCTGGATGCCGCGCAGCGCGAGGGCATTGTCCATGAGCTTTTCCATAAAAAGCGTCGCGTTACTTACAAGATGATTGCCGACTGGCTTGTAAAAGAGGGCGACGCGACAAATCCGGTTGTCCGTGGCGGCCAGGGTGAGAGCGGTCTTGAATCAAAGATGGGTTCGTACATCTTCTTTGCCAAGAACATCTTTGACGTGGAGGAGTTGAGCCGTGCCGAGTATCCGGTTATCGAAAAGATCATTCTTTGGAACACGCTGTTCGAGGACCGCTCGATCCTTAGGGAAAAGCTGCAGGATGAGTTTGGCCCCAGTGGCAACGGAATGCTCGATGCCGAGCAGATTAAGAAGATTTGCAAAAAGCGGCTGACTGGTTGGGGGCGTCTGTCGGAGAAGTTCCTGACGGGTATTAGGATTGATACGCAAGCTGGCCGCTCTATGAGCATCATGGACGTGCTGCGAGAGGGAAACCCCAGCTCCGAGCGCCGCCTTGGCGAGACCATGGTGATGATGGAGATTCTCCACGACAACACGCTGGGCTTCCAGGAAAAAGTGGATGAACACAATCGCAAATACTATGCCGAACACGAGAAGTCTCTAGGCGTAAATGAGCTCCCCGGATCTCCGGCGATTCGTCGCAGCCTGAATCAAGCGATTCGCATTGTCGACGAAATCGCAAAGATTGCGGGGCACGCGCCGGCCAACGTTTTTGTTGAAGTGACTCGCGACGAGGACGAAAAGAAGAAGGGCAAGCGGACCACGAAGCGCTGGGACGCTATCGAGGACGCCCTCAAGGCGTTTAAGGCCGAGGGCGGCGACCTGGCTGTTATGGGCGATTTCAAGGAGCTCAAGGCAGCCAATGTAGACCTTGACGAGCGCCTGACCCTCTATTTGATGCAGAACGGAAAATGCCTGTATTCCGGCCGCGCTATCGACCTCAATAAGCTTATGGCGGGCTCGGGCGAGTACGAGGTCGACCATATCATTCCGCGTGCCTACATTAAGGATGACAGTCTGGAGAATAAGGCGCTGGTATACCGTGAGGAGAACCAGCACAAGACCGACCAGCTTTTGATTGATAAGAGCATTCGCTGGAAGATGGGCGAGACGTGGAAGCAACTGCATCAGGCGAAGCTTATTGGCGATAAAAAGTATCGCAACCTGCTGAGGTCTTCCATAAACGAGAATGCCATGAAGGGCTTTGTCGCGCGCCAGCTCGTGGAGACGAGCCAGATGGTCAAGATGGCGCAGGCGTTGCTTGAGGCGCGTTATGCCGACGAGGGAACTAAGGTCGTTCCCGTTAAGGCGAGCGTATCGCACAACCTTCGTGAGGCAGCTGGCTTGGTCAAATGCCGCGAAGCCAATGATTTCCATCATGCGCACGATGCCTATCTGGCATGTCGCTTGGGTCTGTTTATCCAGATGCGTCATCCCGGAATGTACGAGAACCCCATCGGCTACTCGCATGTGATTAAGAAGTACGTGCGCGAGCAGTCCGAGCTGTTTAAGAAAACCCATCGCATGCCTGGGTCTGCCGGATTTGTCGTCAATAGCTTTATGACTGCGGGTTTTGACCCCGAGACGGGCGAGGTCTTTGACGATGCCTGGACCGAGGACGACGAGGTCAAGCGTTATAGGGGAAAGTATCTTCCGGACGGCTGGAATGCAGCCGCCGAGGTTGATAGCATTCGCCGTGCGCTTAACTATCGTCAGTGCTACGTCTCGAGGATGCCACAGGAGGATACGGGCGCGTTCTGGAAGGCAACGATTTACTCACCGCGTGATCCCAAGATGGGCGCAAAGCTTGAGTTGTCGACCAAGCAGGGACTCGACGCCAAGCAATACGGTGGTTTTTCGAGCCAGCAGTTTGCGTATTTCTTTATCTATGAGGCCAAAAAGAAGGGGAAGCCGGTGTTCCGGTTCTCTCAGGTTCCCGTGTGGCTCGCGGCGCGCATCGAGGGCGACTCGGCAGCGCTTGGTGAGTATGCGAGGGGACTTGCGGAGAAGGAGGGTTTGGAGTACGTCGGTATCACGAGGTCGAAGATCTACAAGAAACAGCTGATTGAGGTGGATGGCGAGAGGTTCTTTATTACGGGGAAAAAGGAGATGAGGAATGCTACGCAACTGGCTTTTTCAAATGAGCAAATGAAACTGCTCACAGGAGATGCGTGTAGCGAAGACGCTATCAAGCTTTTGGATATGTTTAATCCCGCGGCTTCTTCCGTCTCTGGCAGGCTGCTGCGTCAACTCAAAATTGAGACGATTATAGAAAAGTGCTCAACTATGTATGCGGAAGATGTTGTTGCAGTAGTCAAGCGCCTGCTTGCCTTGGTGAATGGAACAATGAATATGGTTGATTTATCACCGGCGGGCGGCTCAAAGTTTTCGGGTTGTATACAACCTAATTATTCAAAGTTGCTGAGCGATTCAAATGTGACGGTTTTTCTTATTGATCAGTCTGTAACAGGCATGTTCGAGAGAAGGACTCGTGTCGGGCTTTAGGAACATTGTTATTTCTAGCCCCTGCAAACTGCAGTACAAGGGCGGCTACATGGTTGTCCGCCGCGAGGACGACACGGCGAAGGTTCACCTTTCGGAGATTTCGTCGGTCGTCCTCCAGACCAACCAGGTGTTCATAAGCGCTTATCTGCTCTCGGAACTTGCCAAGGCAAAGGTCGCGTTTGTCGTTTCTGACGAGAAGCGCGACCCCATTGGGCAGTATTTGCCACTATACGGGGCCCATAACACCAGCAAGCGTATTGCGGAGCAGCTTGAGTGGGGCGAACCAATCAAAAAGCGCGTATGGCAACGAATCGTGCGCGACAAGATTAAGCATCAATCTGACGTGCTTCACGCCCGTGCGCGTGAGGAACAGGGCGAGACGCTCAAGAGCATTGTTGCCGAGGTGCGCTCGGGTGATACGACGAATCGCGAAGGACATGCAGCCCGGCTGTATTTCAACTCTCTGTTTGGCCCGTCCTTCTCGAGGGATGACGATACACCTCTGAATGCTGCTCTCAATTACGGGTATGCGATTCTGCTGTCGAGCGTCAATCGCGAGATCGCAGCGCGCGGATACCTTACGCAGGCGGGAATCTGCCACAGAAATGAGTTCAACCAGTTCAACTTGAGCTGCGATTTTATGGAGCCGTTTAGGCCTCTTGTCGACCGCATTGTGTTCGATAACTTTGACGGCGAGTTCTCTAAGGAGACAAAGCTGCTTTTGGTCGACATGCTCAATCAGGGAATTGCATATCGAGGCGGCACATATCGCGTGGGCTCCGTAATCTCTCTGTATGTTGCGGATTGTTTCAAGGCCCTTGATCGAAAGCTGTCAGTGGACGAAATCGAGTCGTTTGAGGTCGTATGAGTATCGGGGAAAGGATCAGATATATGAGGCTTGTCGTCTTCTTTGATTTGCCCGTCGATACTCCTACGCAGAGAAAAGACTACCGGGTGTTCCGCAAATTTCTTCTTAAAGATGGCTATCTTATGCTCCAGGAATCCGTGTATGCAAAGCTCGTTGTTAATGATGGGGCGGCGGGAAGCGCGGTGCAAAGGCTCAGGAAGCATCGCCCGCCCGCCGGCCTCGTGCAGGTGTTACGCGTGACGGAGTCTCAGTTTTCGACCATGGAGTACATAACGGGCAGTCGTGAGACCCATGAGGAGATAGATACGATGGAGGAGCTTCTGGTTTTATGAGGCTCGTATTTGCGGGACTTGAGAGCTCGTTGGAGCTAACAGCAGGGGAGACATCGGTTTTGCAAGTCGAGAACTCGGCTCTGTTCGCGCGGATTGTAGCTTCTTTGCAAAACGGATTGGGACGACAGGCAATGGAGCCTTATTCCCTTTGGAAAGACGATGAGGAGATTAAGCCCGGCAACGCTCTGATGGTGGTACCTGATGCACTGAATCTTCCATGGGATGACCGTGCGTTTATGACCGCAATCACCAAGAAGGTTGAGCGCGAGTTTCTAGAAGACGAAGATATGCGTATGCAGGTGGAAGAGGCCGAGCGTGCAATAAAGCTGCGTTTAGGCGGATTGAACCTTGTCTTTAATGCCGATTTGGGGTTTGGGTTAGAATGGGATTTGAAGCGCTACCTCAAGTTTTTAGGATTTGGCGCAGCGCCTCAAGAAGATAAATCGTTCCTTGATAATCTGCTGAATTTCCTTTCATTTGCTCTTGACGCTGGCTGTAGAAAGACAATCGTATTTGTAAATCTCAAAACTTTTTTGACGGAAAATGAGTTGCAAACGCTCTATGACCACGTGTTTTTCCTTAAGTTGAGCCTGTTGCTCCTGGAGAATAAAAAAGATACCATGTCTTACGGACATGAACATAAACTAACGGTTGACCTGCAGTTTTTAGAGCATTGAAAGAACTGACCGGTTAGATTGAACGTCCCGTCGCAGTAGGGAATTTGCTCCAATGGTTTTGGAGCAGTGTCGATCTAACTGGTAATCAAACTCTTGTTTATTAAGTTCACGGTTTCCACAGGTTTTGGAGCAGTGTCGATCTAACTGGTAATCAAACAACCCCCTGTTTACAGCGTGCGACATACAGGTTTTGGAGCAGTGTCGATCTAACTGGTAATCAAACACCTAGCGACTACGGAAAAACAAGCCCACGTTTTGGAGCAGTGTCGATCTAACTGGTAATCAAACAATCGAGTATCGTGAATCCATCCCAACAGCGTTTTGGAGCAGTGTCGATCTAACTGGTAATCAAACTGTTGCCCGTGTAGGTGGCCCCGAAGGTGGTTTTGGAGCAGTGTCGATCTAACTGGTAATCAAACGTGCTGGCTCAGGCCTGTGCAGTATACTCCGTTTTGGAGCAGTGTCGATCTAACTGGTAATCAAACCATAGCGACAGACGATTGCACTACGGATACGTTTTGGAGCAGTGTCGATCTAACTGGTAATCAAACTAGGCATCCTGTAGCCCGATAACACGCTGTCTCTTATACACATCTGACGCTG
>CABSYS010000008.1:0-14094 GCA_902482045.1 uncultured Collinsella sp. | reverse complement strand
TGCAGCGCAACTTTACGACCTCGGGCCTTATCGTCATCACCATGGCCGTGGTGAGCGTGTTCGTGGCGGGCGGCAACGCGTGGTTTGGCATCTCTGCCGGTGCGCTCGTCATGATCTTTACCTATACGTACAACCTCACCATGCGTCTGAACTATGTGAGCTCCATGATGCAGCGCATCAACCGCGCGCTCGGCGATGCGGCCGAGATGACGCGTGTGCTGGACGAGCCGCGTCTGGTGGCAGACGACGCGAATGCCCCCGAGCTCAAGGTGAGCGAGGGCGCGATTGATTTTGAGCACCTGAGCTTTGCATACCGTGATGCCGCGGCGGGCGAGAGCGTGTTCAACGACCTGACGCTCCATGTGGCGGCGGGCCAGCGCGTGGGCCTGGTGGGCAAATCGGGCTCGGGCAAGACGACGCTCACCAAGCTGCTGCTGCGCCTGGACGATGTTCAGGGCGGCCGCGTGCTCGTGGACGGCCAGGATGTCTCGCGCTGTACGCAGCAGAGCCTGCGCCGCCAGGTTGCCTACGTGCCGCAGGAGGCGCTGCTGTTCCACCGCTCCATTCGCGAGAATATCGCCTACGGCCGCCCCGACGCCACCGACGAGCAGATTCGCGAGGCAGCGCGCCTGGCCAATGCCCTGGAGTTTATCGACCGCTTGCCCTATGGCTTTGACACCATGGTGGGCGAGCGGGGCGTTAAGCTCTCGGGCGGCCAGCGCCAGCGCGTGGCCATCGCCCGCGCTATCCTGACCGACGCGCCGATTCTGGTGCTCGACGAGGCGACGTCTGCCTTGGATAGCGAGTCCGAGGTGCTGGTGCAGGAAGCGCTCGAGAACCTGATGCGCGGGCGCACCTCCATTGTGGTGGCGCATCGCCTGTCCACCGTGGCGGCGCTCGACCGCATCGTGGTGCTGGCAGACGGCGAGATTGTCGAGGATGGCACGCATGCTCAGCTCGTCGAGGCGGGCGGCGAGTACGCAAGCCTGTGGGGACGCCAGACCGGCGCATTTTTGGAGGCGTAAAGACCCCATACGTGGGACAATCGTTTCCGTGAAGTTATGTTTCTGCCGAGCCGAGGAGTCGTTATGCCACGCGAGACCAATGCCGCCAAACGCGAACGCGCCATCGAGGTGTGCGAGCGCCTTAACCGTCGCTATGGCCCGGTCGAGTGCTTCTTGGACCACGAGAATCCCTTTAGGCTGCTCATCGCGGTGCTGCTCTCGGCTCAGACGACCGACGCGCAGGTCAACAAGGTGACGCCCCAACTGTTTGCCCAGTGGCCCACGCCCGAGGCCATGGCCGGGGCGAGTGTGACCGACGTGGCGGACACCATTAAGTCGCTCGGCTTTTATAAGAGTAAGGCCAAGCATGCCGTGGAGGCCGCTCAGATGATCGTTGCCGACTACGGCGGCGAGGTACCGGCCGACATGAAGGAGCTCGTCAAGCTGCCGGGCGTGGGGCGCAAGACAGCGAACATCGTGCTCAACGTAGGGTACGGCATCGTGGAAGGCATCGCGGTGGATACGCACGTCAACCGCATCGCGCACCGCCTGATGCTGAGTCCCAAGACGCACGCCAAAGAGCCGCTCAAGACCGAGCAGGATCTGCTCAAGATTTTGCCGCACGAGTATTGGGAGTCGGTCAATCACCAATGGATCACCTTTGGCCGCGAGATCTGCGACGCCCGCAAGCCCAAGTGCGACGAGTGCCCGCTGGCAGACCTTTGCCCCAGCGTACGGGTGGTGCAATAGCTTTTTGCAAACTTTTTTGCAAAAAAGTCCCAAACCTTAGATATAGCTTGGTTGCGCAACCTTTTGAGTTTTTTCTCGGCTTAAATTGATGATGCAATTCAAATGTCTTCTTTCGCGAAGTGGTCGCGGAGAAGAGAGTCGGGAAAGGACGACCACATGAATAGGAAGCTTAACGCTGCTATCACAGCTGGCTTGAGCCTTAGTATGGTTCTTGGCTCCACGCCGGTTGCTGCTATCGCGGCGGAGACTGCTCAGAACACGAGCGAGGGGGCTACTGCTGCAGCCTCTACTGGTGTTAAGACCGTTATTTTTGTAGCGGCAAATGGCGGCGGCGGCGCTTTCGCGGACGGAAACATCACTACTGAACCCATTGAGACTAACGACGAGGGCATATGCCCTGTGCCGGAGTCTCCCGTGCGCGATGGCTATGTGTTTGGTGGCTGGTATTATGACAGCGCTTGCACTCAGGCCGTAGATTTATCTCAGCCTCTTCTGGGCGGCGCCAGCAACTATGTCCTGTTCGCTAAGTGGACTGAGGCACCCTCGAAGGCGCTTAATGTGACCTACGCTGCCAATGGCGGTCAGTTCGCCGACGGCAACAACGTCATGCTGGGCCAGACTGACAGCAATGGTATTGCTCGCCAGCCGCTTGCCCCCACGCGTGACGGCTATGTGTTTGCCGGTTGGTATTATCACAGCGATGGAACCGACCCGGTTGACTTCAACCAGCCGATTGTCGGTGGCGGCAAGAATGTGACCCTTTTCGCCGCTTGGACGCCCGCGAAGCAGGACAAGACTGTCGAAATCCTCTACGTCGCCAACGGCGGTACGTTCTTCGACGGTAACGATACTATGCAGGGCGTAACCGATACCGACGGTATCGCACGCCTGCCGCTTCAGCCTACCCGCGAGGGCTATGACTTCCTTGGTTGGTCGTACGATCGCGACGGAAATGACCCCGTCGACTTCACGAAGGCTATCGTTGCGGGCAGCGGTCACGCGACTGTTTATGCTCAGTGGAAGCAGAACAACGAGAAGACGGTTCTCTATGTTGCCAATGGTGGCGCTTTTGCCGATGGCAATGAGACCATGGAGGGTGTCACTGACAGCGACGGCGTCGCCCGCCAGCCCCTGGCCCCGACCCGCGAGGGCTACACCTTTACTGGTTGGACTTACGATGCTGCTGGCACCGAGCCTGTCGACTTCACCAAGCCCATCCCGGGTGGCGGTCAGCACGTTACGTTCTTCGCTCAGTGGGCAGAGCTTGCTAACAATGAGAAGAATGTTCTCTACGTCGCCAACGGCGGTGTGTTCGCAGATGGCAACGAGACGCTCCAGGGCGTGACCGACGGCGACGGCGTCGCCCGCCAGCCCCTGGCCCCGACCCGCGAGGGCTACACCTTCGCCGGCTGGACCTACGACTCCGAGGGCACCGAGCCGGTCGACTTCACCAAGCCCGTCCAGGGCGGCGGCGACCACGTGACGTTCTACGCCCAGTGGACCAAGAACGAGACGCCTGCTGTCCAGACCCACAAGGTCAATTTCTATGTTGATGGTTCCACCACTACGGTTGAGGTCGAGGACGGTAAGACTGTTGCTCAGCCCAGCGATCCTTCCGTCGACGGCTTCAACTTTGTCGGCTGGTCTTCTTCCAAGGAGTCCTTCAAGAAGTTTGACTTCTCTACTCCTATCACTGAGGACACCACTGTCTACGCTTTCTTTACCGCTAAGACCCCCAAGTCCGAGACGTTGAAGAAGGATGAGGGCAAGAAGCAGGTTGCTGCTGGTAAGAAGGACGAGGCTAAGGCCGAGAAGAAGGACGACGCCGCCCTTGCTTCTACCGGCGATCCGACCTTCGTTGTGACCTCTGCTGCCGCTCTTACCGGCGCCGTGGCTGTCGCTGTGGGCATGTACATGACCAAGCGTCGCGAGCACTAAACTCTACTAGTGTTTACCTCCGGGCTTTATTAGCCCAAACCTGATAGCCGCGTGTGGACCCGACCCCCACGCGGCTTTTATGTTTTAGTTATCTTGTTGAATTTTTCGGCTTCTGCATCCGTTTTTAGATGTCCACGCGATATAAAGGGGCGCCGCTGCGATGTGTGCAGCGGCGCCCCTTTGCGTTGATTCTTATTGTGTGAGCTCGGCCCTAGGCCAGCGCTCGTACGTTTGAGGAGATCTTCAGCACCAAATACTGGGTCGAGGAACCCAGCTTGAGCAAGTCGCCGTCGTGGATGGGAATCTGCTTATCCTCATCGCCAGCGGTGCGCAGCGAGCGTGGCTTTTCGATAACGGTGGTCGCGCCACTGCGTGTCACCAGCACCGTTCCGTTGGTGGAGTGCAGGCCGCTTGCGAGCCATGTGTCGTTGGAAAACGCTACACGCAGGTGCCGACGGGATACATCGGGTCCTACGTTGGTGATGGCGTTTTGGTCGTGTGCAAAAGAGCCAAGTACCGTACCCTCGGGATCGAGGCTCAAAGGATAGATAGGCGGCAAGGCCGAGCCGTCTTTCGCAAGCCTGAGCAGCCCCAGTTTTGCAGGAGGCTCGTTGACCTTGCGGTTAGTGCCTCGCGCCTGGACGACCTCGGCGGTCTCGAGCGTGCCAAAGGTCTGGGACAGTTGCGTTATAGCAAAGTCTTTGACCTCGGAGGCGGCGGCATTGGGATCGGCCAGGCATCCGCAGACCGTTAGCGCAAGGAGCTCCAAAAGGCGCAGGTCGCTTTGCTTGAGGCCAGGCATGACGGCGATGCGGTCAAAGATATTGCGCAGGATGGAACCATCGAGCCCCCAGTGTTCGAGCGACGTTACCATGCGCTCGAGGGCATGCGCCGTAATGGCTTGCTGGCGAGCGTTGGCGGCCGTTGGACTGCTGCCACTGCCGATTTTTACAGCGGCAGCCAAGCTCTGGACGCTCTGCGAAAAATCGGCAAACATCTCGGGGTCGATCTTGTCGGTGCCCGGAACGACGTGCACCACGCGTCGCGATAGAAACGTCTTTTCTGCAATGCGAAATCGTGGGGCCGGTTTGGAGCCCATCGGCTTGTCCGAAATCAGGATGCGCGCCGCTTCTCGATTGTTGATCTGCAGGTCGCACTTAAGGAAATCAAAGAGCACCTCAGAAGGTGTTTCCGCACGCATGATGCGAGGCTCCTTTCTGGTATCCGGGGAGGGTGTTAGATGCAAAAGCCGGGTAGGACATAGGTCTTTTGGTCCGGAGCGTTTCCGGGCGTTGCCCAGCAAAACACGTCGCCGTCTTTTCCAACGCGGTTAAAGTACGTTGAGTCGGCGCCCTCGCTGCAGTCGGCGCTGGGGGTGCGCTCCCAGTAGCAGATCTTTTTGCCAGCGACGGTGCGGATCATGGCATCGTTGGTGGTCAGGCCGCTCACACTCTGCTCGCGATAGAGCTGGTACTGATCGCCTTCTCCGCTGTAGAGGACAGAAAGGTACTCGCTGCCCTCTGCGAACGTTTCGGGCGCCTGATAGCCGCACAGCTCGCTCATGGACGGTAGCCAGAGCATGTCGTCGGTGGCGGTGATGCTGGAGGCGTCTTTAGTGCCGCCGGTGTTGTTGGTATGCTTTCGCACCGTGCGAATCTGATTACGGAGATCGTCGGGTAGCGTGGCCATGCCCTTGTCCGCCAACCATTCACGAAGCGACGATTGCTCCCAACCGCCCGTCGCGGCGCGGTCGTTTACGGCGCGCATGGCGATGGGGGTACGGAACATAAAGGTGATGCCAGCGGGGAGGCCGTCATCGGTGAGCGTGTCTGCCTTAAAGCCAACGATCTGGATTTGTGCCTTGGTCCCGTCGGAAAGCCTGACGGTCTTGGTGTTCTCGTTTTCGAGCGACTGCTTGCTGTTTACCAGGTGGTAGGTTTCGGCAATCGCGAGCGCGTCCTTGTTGGAAGATGTCTCTTGGATTTTGCGGGAGATCAGGGCGAGTTCTTCCCAGGTGTAATCGTCGAGTGACGGCTTGATGCCGTGCGCCAGGTCGATAAGCCCCCAGCATCCCGTGGCAAGGGCGGAAGCTGCGATGCCGGCAACGCAGACGCCGCCGAGCGCGAGCGCAGTGCGACGCGAGATGACTGGGTGATGCGTCTGAGCCTTGTCGGAGCCGGAAGGCTTCGGTTGCTGGCTAAAGTCGATCGGGGTGGGCAACGGCGTGCGCGGCTCAAAATCGATGTCTTTAATCCAGGCATCGAGCTTGCCGACAATCGTAGACAGCGGCGCGCGCTGGGACTGCTTGTTATGGATACCGCTCATGATGACATCGACAAGCATTTGGTCGCCGGGTACGCGTGCCTCAAGCGGCTCGAGCTCGTGCTCGATCTTGTACAGGTAGGACGACTGGTCCATATGCTCGTTTAGGCGATATGGCGTGTGACCGGCATAGAGCGTGTAGAGTATGCTGCAGAGCTCGTATGTATCGATGCTGGGCGACGTACGCAGCGGCGCCAGCTCGGGGATGTCGTTGGAGAGCATCTCGGGTGGGGCGAACTCGGGGGTGCCGTTGCGCCAGATGCCGGTGGACATGGTAAACGAGGGGTCTGAGCGCTTGATGCTCGAGCTGCCCAGATCGACTAGGCAAAGGTCAAAACTGCAGTGTGCAATCTGCTGGGCAAGGGACCGGCGCGTCGTGCGAATAATGATGTTGCGCAAGGAGATATCACGGTGCGCAAACGGTGCATCGAGCTTTTGGGCACCCAGGAGAATCTCTCCCAGGCGTTTTCCAATCGCAGCGACGGTGTTTGCGGGAATGTGGCCGCCCTCGGCGGGGTCGGTTAGCTCTGCCGCAGCATCGCGAAGGGGCAGGCCTTCAATCCACTCCATAAGGATGGCCGGTACGGAGCCGGTATAGCCGTAGCCATAGGTTTTGGGAAAGCCGCCCAACAGTGAGACGGCTGCAAGATTGCGATACTCCTCGGTAAGCGTCTTGATGCCCGAGGGGCTGATGGCGGAGCCGTTTTCATCACAGCCGCTGAGGGGCCATAGCGTTTTGAGCGCAAAGGTCTCGCCCTCGGTGTTGGCGACCTTGCGAAGATGGTGGGAACCGCCGCCGACTGCCCCGCAATCCAACAGGGTGGTAAAGCGGCGAATAGTATCGGGGTCTTCGTTGGTCGCAAACATGGCGTTTGGTTCAAAGGGGGACAACGCGATGATATTCATATCCGTGTCGTACGTCACGGGGCGATCCTTTCGAGAAAAAAGTGCGTAACGATAATGTTAGTGAAAAGGTAGCGCAACCGTTGCCTTAATCGAAAGGTGCCGTTATTTGCATGGGTTGATGCAAATAACGGCACCTTTTGCGTCGAAGATGTGTGGGCGGGCTAGTCTGTGATGCGAATGACCAAGAAGCGCGTCGTGGCGCCCAAGCAAAGCGTGTCTCCGTTGTGAATCTCGACGGGGGTGTTGGCAAAGTTGGCGGGGCGCTCGCGTCTGGGCGGTTCGATAGCCTGTCGGCAGCGGTCGACGCCCGAGATCAAAAACGATCCGTTGGTGGAGCCGAGGCCCTGCGCAAGCCAGCGTCCGTCTTGGAGCCAAATACGCAAGTGCTGGCGCGAGACGTCGGAATCGACGTCGGTGATGGCGTTCTCGTCTCCCGTCAGCGACCCGATAATGCTGCCCACCGGGTCCGTGGTAAGGGGACGCAGCGGCGGTCGTGCCGAGTTGCCCACGACGCGCAGCAGCCCCAGACGAATGTCTCCCGTGGGGCGCGCGGTTGTCGAGAAAAACGAGGTGACGGTCGTCTCGACCGTGCCGAGTGTCGAGAGCATCTGGTCGGACACAAAGGACTCGGTGTATTCGATGGCGCGGGCGGGGTCGCCAAGGCAGCCGGTAACGATAAAAAAGACCAGATGGATGTAGAGGCGATCTTTGATGTCGCTATCGTCAGCGGTCTCGATGCGCTCAACGCCGTTTCTAAAGAGCATGCCGTCGACGCCGCAATTGGTAAGGGCATCCTGCATGTCTGGGACGCACGACTCCATATAGCGTTTAGCGACCTTGCTCAGCGATTGGGGGTCGGAGCCTCGGTTTTGCATGATGAGGTTGAGTATCTGGCGCGCACTTTGTTCAAAGGGCACAAACAGCGGCTCGGGAAGGTCACCGGGTTTGGCGTGAACGATTTCGCGTGAGATAAACGACGGGACCGTCAAGCGTTCGGAGATGGGGCGTCCACCGTAACGGGCGTTGCCGGCCATGAGAATTTGCGCGGCGTTACCGTTGTTGATGCGACCGAGTGACTTAAGCCCGGCGTACAGTGCACAAGATGGGGTGTCGGCCATTTGTTTTACCCCCCCCCCTCCTCAAAAAGTGACATTAAATACGTAAGCATGGTCAATTATAGGCGCTTTGCAGCTCGAAATGCTCGCCAGGGGGCGCGGGCGGTGTAAATCGCTGCCGGAAGACAGCAAATCAAAAAGCGGAGAGCGGATTAATAAGCTGGGAAAACGCGTTAGCAAGACCGTTGTGGGCAACATTTGGCATGATGTCGCTTAGGCTTTTGGTCACGGGACCGTGCGGTACCATAAACGTTAATGAACTTTGACGAACGACCCGCCGAGCTTGCCTCGGCGGGCTTTTGGCGTTGCAATGCCGGAGGAACAGCATGCTCATTCACCGTATAGCCGCGCAGCTCTACACTGCCGAGGCCTTGCAGACCGTCGAGGCCGGACTCGATGCCGGCGAGGACGTGACGCTGGCCGTGTCGCAGTCGGGTCGCACGCTTATGGCGGCAGCCCAGTTTGCGCGCCGCCCGCGCCCGACGGTCTACATTGTGAGTGGCGAGGATGCGGCCGATCGCGCCGCGCGTAGCCTTGCCGCCTACGTGGGCCTGGCGTACGTGTGCCGCTTTCCCGAGCGCAAGGACTATCCGTGGCGCGAGCAGGCGCCCGACGACGCCGTGGTGGCGCAGCGCGGCGAGGCTCTGGGGCGCATCGTGCGCGGCGACAACTGCATCATGGTCGCCTCGGCCCGTGCACTGCTGCGCTGCGTGCCGCTGGTCGAGAGTCGCTATTGGGAGTCCACCACTTTTGCGGTGGGCGAGGAGATTCCTTTTGACGAGGTGCCGCAGCGCCTGGTGGGCATGGGCTACACCAATGCCGGCGCCGCCGATGCGCCCGGCTTGTTTCGCGTTCACGGCGACACCGTCGAGGTGTTCCCCGCACAGGAAAAGGCACCCGTGCGCATCGAGTTCTTCGGCGACGAAATTGATCGCATTCGCCGCATGGTGAGCTCCACGGGGCAGACCATCGGCAACGAGGACAGTATCGAGATCTTCCCCTGCCGTGAGCTGGCGCTTACCGACGATGCGGTCCACAACATGCATGTGGCGCTCTATCGCGCCAGCCAGGACGATAGCAAGCTGGCGGCGCTGCTCGAGATGGTGGATGCACGCATCGTCACGCCCGAGCTCGACCGCTTTTTGCCGGTGATGTACGGCCAGACCGTGAGCCCGCTGTCGCATGTGAGCGGCAAGGCGCTCGTGGTACTGTCCGAGCCGCGCTCGCTGTTCGACGATTGCCTGCGCGCCTACGAGGATATCGAGGCACGTGCCGGCGAGGCGGGAGTCGACCGTCTGGACGGCCTGTACGTGCGTGCCCAGCAACTCGACTTTGGTTCCCAGCAACGCCTGAACTATGTGAGCCTCATCCGTGCCGGCGGTGCGGTGACGGCCGAGCTCAAGATTGAGCAGCCTGCCATTGCAGGCTCGGACAACCGTTTTATGACGCGCATCCAGGAGGTCGTGGGCAAGCGCTATGCCTGCGTGTTTGCCATCCCCGACCGCGGCGCGCGCGAGTCGATGGAGCTCACCTTTGGCGATGAGGGCATTACCTTTGAGGAGTCGCTGACCGCGGCGCCCGAAAACGCCGGCGCTATCGGCGACCGCGTGCGCGTGGCAGCGGCGGATTCCGCCGACCGTGCCGCACGCCAGGAGGCCCGTGCTTCCATTCGCGAGCGTCGCGCCGATGCGCTCAACGCCCGCTCGCTCGAGGCGGGCGCCGCGCAGGCTGCCGCCGGCGCCGCCGTGCCCACCATCTCGCGCGGGCGCGTGACCTTTGTGGACGCTGCCCTGCCGCAGGGCGTGGTGGTGCCCGATGCCAACCTGGCCGTGTTCTCGATCGCCGACCTCAACGCCCGCATGGATGCCAACCGCGCGCGCAGCCGCCGCAAGGTTGACATTACGCAGATCACCTTCCCGTTTAAGCCGGGCGACTACGTGGTGCACGCTACCCACGGCATCGCGCTCTTTAGCGAGATCGCGCGTCAGGAAGTGGGCGGCAAGGAACGCGACTACTTTTTGCTGGAATATGCCGATGGCGACAAGCTCTACGTGCCGCTGGAGCAGGTTGACCGCATTACGCGCTACGTTGGTCCCGACGGCGATAAACCGCGCTTGACCAGGCTCAACACCGCCGACTGGACGCGGGCCACCAACAAGGCGCGCAAGAATGCCAAAAAGCTGGCGTTTGACCTGGTCGACCTCTATACGCGCCGCTCGTCGATTACCGGTATCGCCTGTCCGCCCGATACGCCTGAGCAGATCGAGATGGAGGAGAGCTTCCCCTACGACGAGACACGCGACCAGCTGGAGGCTATCGCCGACATCAAGGCAGACATGGAGGCGCCCAAGCCCATGGACCGCCTGCTGTGCGGCGACGTGGGTTTCGGCAAGACCGAGGTCGCCCTGCGCGCAGCCTTTAAGTGCGTGGACTCCGGCCGCCAGGTCATGGTGCTCTGTCCCACGACCATTCTGGCCCAGCAGCACTATGAGACGTTCTTTGAGCGCTTTGCCCCGTTTGGCCTCGAGGTCGAGGTGCTCAGCCGCTTCCGCACGCCGGCGCAGCAAAAGCGCGCGCTCAAGGCGTTTGCCGAGGGCACGATTGATGTGCTCATCGGCACGCACCGTCTGCTTTCGGCCGACGTGAACCCCAAGAACCTGGGTATGGTGATCATCGACGAAGAGCAGCGCTTTGGTGTGCAGCACAAGGAGCAGCTCAAAAACCTGCGCGAGCAAATCGACGTGCTCACGCTTTCGGCAACGCCTATTCCGCGAACCATGCAGATGGCCACGAGCGGCGTGCGCGACATGAGCCTGATCACCACGCCGCCGACTGGGCGTCGTCCCGTGATCGTGCACGTGGGGGAGTACGACCCCGACGTGGTGAGTGCGGCGATTCGCCTGGAGGTGGGCCGCGGCGGCCAGGTGTACTACGTGTCCAACCGCGTCAAGACCATCGACGATGCCGTGGCGCGCGTGCACGAGGCCGCGCCCGAGGCGCGCGTGGGCGTGGCGCACGGCAAGATGAGCCCGCGCGAGGTCGAGGACGTGATGATCGAGTTCGCGACCAAGAAGATTGACGTGCTTATCGCCACGACCATCGTTGAGAGCGGTATCGACAACGCGACCGCCAACACGCTCATCATCGAGGACTCGCAGCGTCTGGGCCTGGCACAGCTCTACCAGCTCAAGGGCCGCGTGGGCCGCTCGGCCACGCAGGCATACGCGTACTTTATGTTCCCCGGCGAGCTGCCGCTTACCGAGGAGGCTACGGCGCGTCTGACCGCGCTTTCCGAGTTCCAAGACCTGGGCAGCGGCATGCGCATCGCCATGCGCGACCTGGAGATCCGCGGCGCCGGTTCGCTCATGGGTGCCGAGCAGCACGGTAACCTGTCGAGTGTGGGCTTCGATCTGTTTACGCAGATGCTGGGACAGGCCGTGGCCGAGGCGCGCGGCGATGACGACGCCGGCGTGGAGGCGGCGAGCGTGGGCATCAACCTGCCGGCCGACTACTTTTTGTCCGAGGAGTACATGCCGGCGGTGGACCAGCGCGTGCTCGTGTACCGCAAGCTCGCGGCGGCTGAGGACCTGGAGAGTATCGACGAGGTGCAGGAGGAGACCGAGGCCGCGCATGGTGAGCTGCCGTTGGCGGGGCTCAACCTGTTCAACCGCGCTCGCATTCGTATTCGCGGCGAGCGCTTGGGGCTCGAGAGCGTCACGCTCAGCGGTGGGCGCATCACGTTTTTGGGCGTTGACGTGCCCAAGAAGGTGGCCTTTGAGCTTAAGACTCGCTATGGCGCGGTGAACTTCCCCAAGAGCCGCAAACTGTCGGTGCCCTACAAGGCGGGCGCCGGTGCGGGCAGCGGCCTGGGTCGCGGCCTCGACGCCAACGACGGCACCGGCCCGGTGGCGGCCGCGCTCATGCTGCTGCGGCAGCTGGGCGCTAGTGATGATGACTAGCGAGTCGACGCTGCAAACACCCTATTTGGGCACTCTGGTTCCATCGAAAGGAAAGCATGTTCGGATACATCTATAAGAAAGATGTCGCCATTATCGCGGTTGTCCTGTGTCTTTGTCTGGGCGTGGGCAGCTTCTTCGATTATCAGATCTCGAGCGCGCTGTTCAACATCGGCAGCATGTACGGCCGCTTTGTCGAGGCGGCCGGCGAGCTGCCGTTTGAGCTGACGGCGAGCGTCGCGGGCGTTATGCTCGTGCGCTCGGCACGCCCCGATTCCAAGACGAGCAAGTGGCTCGCCGTGCTGGGCGTTCTGATCAACGTGGGCCTGGTCGGCTACGAGATTATCGGATCGCTGCGCGTCGGTGGCAAGCTTATTGCGTTTCAGCTGGTTCTGACGTTTGTGCTGGTCATCGTCGCCAACCTTATCGTCTATCGCCTTACTCGCACGACCGAGCCCGACGAGCTCACACGCTGGGCGTTGATGGTACTGGCCGTGTGGGTCGCTCAGGCCATCATCCTCAACGTCATTGTTAAGCCGTTGTGGTCGCGCCCGCGCATGCGCGTGATCGAGGTCACGCCGGGGCTCAATTTTCAGCCGTGGTGGGTGATCGGCAATCCCGACAAGTGGACCTATATCGCCGCCGGCGTGATCAAGGACGGGTTCAAGTCGTTTGCGAGCGGACACACGGCGCATGCGGCGATCGGCCTTATGCTTGCCGGGCTTCCCGCGGCAGCCTTTACGGAAAAGCCTTCGCGTCGTCGCGTGGTCTTTTGGACGGCGGCTGTGGTTGCGGCGCTCGTCGCGCTTGGCCGCATCGTGATCGGTGCGCACTTTTTGAGCGACGTGAGCTGCGGCTTTGCCCTGGTACTGGCACTTGAGTGCCTTGCCGCGCGCATTGCCTATCCCAACGGCGTACAATAGCTCCGTTTGAATCACCTGGCCGATACCCGGTAAGAGAGGATTGCCATGCTCGCGTTTAACAACGATTATTCCCACGGCGCACATCCGGCAGTGCTGCAGGCGCTCGTCGATACCAACATGGAGCCGCAGCCCGGCTACGGTACCGATGTACACACCGAGCGTGCCAAGCAGCTTATCCGCGAGGCCTGCCAGGCCCCCGATGCCGACGTGTTTTTTCTGGTGGGCGGCACGCAGGCCAACGCGACGGTGATCGACATGCTGCTCGCGCCGTACGAGGGCGTCGTTGCTGCCGAGACTGGCCACGTCGCCTGCCACGAGGCGGGTGCCATCGAGTTTGGCGGCCACAAGGTGCTCACCATCCCCGGCTACGAGGGCAAGATGCACGCCGAGGACCTCGAGAACTATATCCAGGTGTTCTACGAAAACGAGAGCTACGAGCACACGGTGTTTCCGGGTGCCGTGTACGTGAGTCTATCGACCGAGTACGGCACGCTGTACTCTAAGGCCGAGCTCGCGGCGATTCACGCGGTGTGCCAGACGCGCCAGATTCCGCTGTTTGTGGATGGCGCCCGCCTGGCCTATGCGCTGGCGGCCGATGAGTGCGACATTACCCTGCCCGAGCTGGCGCAGCTGTGCGACGTGTTCTACATCGGCGGCACCAAGTGCGGCGCGCTTTGCGGCGAGGCCGTGGTGTTTTGCGGCATGCACGCCCCGGCGCATCCCATTCCGCGTATTAAGCAGCATGGCGCGTTGCTGGCCAAGGGCCGCCTGACGGGTGTGCAGTTTGAGGCACTCTTTACCGACGGCCTGTATTTTGAGATTGGTCGCCAGGCGATTGAGACCGCTCAGGCGCTGCGTCGCGTACTGCACGAGCGCGGCTACCAGTTCTTCTTGGAGACGCCCACAAACCAGCAGTTTGTGATTCTACCCAACGAGGACATGGCCCGCATTCGCGAGCATGCCTCGATTGAGTACTGGGAAAAGTACGACGATACCCACACGGTGGTGCGTTTTTGCACCAGCTGGGCCACGACGCAGAAGGATATCGACGCGTTGGCGGCTGTCCTGTAGCCTGATGTAATGACAAGGGGCCGCCCTGCGCCTGAGCTTGGCGCAGGGCGGCCTTTGCTTTTGGGGGAGAAGGGTTGTATGACCGAGATGTCCGAGCCGACGATTCGCC